>JBMYOR010000377.1:0-3688 GCA_049599535.1 Bacteroidia bacterium
TCTAATGTAGTTTTAGGAAAACCTAAAAAGTATACGGGCTTATCTGATGCGTAACTCGCAGACCATGTGGTTTTTGCTGAGGCTGATGTTAATGGATCTTCAAGAGAATATTTGATTACATCAGATGGGTCGCTTGAGCTAATACCCATATCGAGACTAGCATCTTTGCCTAAACATAAAATAATACCGGCATCATCATTCCACTTAACGTTTTGATTTTTACAAGCATTAAATTTTGATTCAATGTAATAGTTTTGATTTGCAGAGCCTGTGGTAATACTTCCGTTTCTACAACATTGAGCCCAGCTTAGGGTAAATTCACAACATCCATTATTAATATAATTTGTAGCAACAAATGTGGCCGTAAGTTCATAGCGTTCAATTCCATATTTAAATGAGCTGCCTGAATTTGCACATCGAGAATTTACAGATTCACAAATGGGGGTAACATCAGTGGCATAAGAACGCGTTGTGTTTAAACGTACATTTCCGCAGGTTGAAGAAACATTAATTGGTGTAGCAGATAAATTTACACCGTTGCAGTCTCTATACACTGCAATGGTAACTTTAAAGGTATCTTGGCCTATTTTTTCCCACTCAAATTCAGCGCCCATTACATGCGTGGCTTTTGAGTTAAACGAAAGGAGTGAAAAGGCAATGAGAATTAGTGGGAGTAGTTTATTCATTTTTATCGCAATTGTAGGTCAAATTTAAAAATAAAGTGGCTGAATATTAGAGTATTGCATAAGAATCAGACATCTTATTAATTTGCTAGTTTTTTATAAAATTTAAGTCAAGTATTTCTTGGTTATTCCTAATCTTAAGTCGGTATATTCCTTTAGGTAGTTGTAAGACTTTAATTTGGTTGTTTACTATTACACCTTGCTGCACTTTGGCCCCGCTCATGTTGTAGATTTTGTATCCACTATCCGTAAATAATGAGCTTTGTATATGAATTACTTGGTCAACTGGGTTTGGGTAAATGGCGTTTTCATAAGGTTTTTCTCCAATACTGTTGGGTTGTATGGTGATTGCATCTGTTTTAATTAACGAATCATTGCAGACGGTGCTTTTGTGAGTTGCCAAAAGCTTAACATCAAAAACTCCAGTTGAATTTGGTGTTTTAAAATTGAAATGCTTTGCATTAGAAGTATAAATAGCCGGCTGCCCAACTTCCCAACTATAGTCATTTTCATCAAGATTTGGCGTGCGGTTTATAATCTGAAGCGTATCACCTTTGGTTAGGTTGGAGTTTACAATTTCAAAAGAAGGAGTAGGACTCTCGTTGATCATTACAAAGCTGGTATCATAAAATGCACATTGATTGCTATCTACAAATTCATAGAAAAACTCATTCTTACCAATGTTGAGATCGGCCGGTAGAATGCGCAAAGGGTTTGCCCTGCTGCCAATTGATGTTCCGGTCCATAATCCATTATCAACTGTTGAAGTTAAAGTAATTTCATCATCATTTTCACAAGCTTCGGCACTTTGAGTAATTGTAACAATTGGTGTATAATCAAATACTTGCACTTTAATAGAATCTTCTACTGAACAGCCACCGAATGTGGTATATCGAAATACAAGACTTTGAGTTCCTGTATCAGATATCTCAGGATCAAATTCTGACTTAGAAATGCCGAATCCACTCCAAGCTCCAGTTGCTGGCTTTGCTTCTAATTCGGTTTTTGGCGCACCTTTACAGGTTGTAAAATCTTCGGTTATCATCTCAATTTCAGGTAGAAAATAGTAAATGATCTTTGCCGTATCAATTACACAAGTTGAATCATTCTCTTGTCTAAAAAATAGATCGGTAATTCCGAATGTGAGGTTTTTAGGTATTACTTGATTGTTTGATATGCCGTTGCCAACCCATGAACCCTTGCCGTTTTTAGTTTTTAAGTTCAAAGTGTCTTGGCTTCCGTAACATATTACTCTTTGCCTATCAATATCTTCTTGCACCACAGGTTTGCTTGTAAGGGTAATCTCTTTCTTTAAAATGCAGTTTGAAGTATCTTTTACCGATAGGCTTATTTTATCAGAAATACCATTCTTAGCGTTCTCAAGGTCAATGGTTATAAAAGTGTCACTTGTGCTTCCTTTGTAATTAAAGTCTCTATGAACATACCATGAGTAGGTTAAATTGCCATTACCGCCTTTAATTTTGGGGTTTAGTGTAATAATCTGATCGCCACAAATGGCAATGTCATTAAGATTGAAATCTAATGTTTTAGCATGATTTACATTTATCGTTTTTGATAAAGTTATACTATCACATTTCACTACATCAATACTTATTTTTTGTTTTCCGGTATCTGTGAATTCATAATATATGTTTTCTCCTTGTCCAATTTCAATGGTGTCGTTTAAATACCAAGTAACCCTATCGTATTCAAACCATACCGAATCAATTAAACTGAATTTGTATGTGCCGCATTGGTCAATTTGTTCATCTTCAATAGATAAGTAATTTGGTAAAGCATTCACTACTTTTATTTGGTAAGCAATAGTGCTTTCTTCAGGAAATGGACATGAATTGTCTTTTGCGTTCACAAAAAAGCTTTGAAACTCTTTTCCTACTTCAGTTGAATCAGGTGTCCAAAACCACTCGCCATTTTCTCTCTTATCATTTGGGTTTACAACATTGAATGAGTCACCTATTCCGCTTTTGAATTCAATTTGTACGGTATCTCGTTTGTTTTTATCGAAAGAAAGCACATCAAACCTTGCCATTTTATCCGCGCACACAATCTTTTTGTATTGATCGTAAGCTACTGTATCTAAACCCGACAGTTGTGGCGGGTAATTATCTGGACATTTCATTACCGCAAACTGCATGTCTCTAAAGCTTTCAGACAGCTTTACTCCATTCCTAAAAATTTCTGCTTTTACCGCCATAACGGTTATCTCAGTTTTCATTGGCCTAAATGCTAATATTCCTGTAGTGCTATCTAAATGGAACCCTCTTGGAAAAACTTGTCCTGTTTTTGGGAAAGCTAAGTAATGAAGTGGTTTATCATAAGAATACGAACCGCTATATGAAAACGTATAACTTGCAGTTTGCATGGGAGATGTTAATGAGTAAACAATTGAATCAGATGGGTTTGAGCTTTTTAACCCTACATCAACACTAACATTTCTACCCAAACAGGCCAAACTTTTTGGCTCGTTTTTCCACTTAATATTTGATGTTGAACAAAAGTTTATAGGGGTATCGGGAACTTTACCATGAGAATCTAATTGACTGGCTCACAATGTTTTCAAGAATTGGCACCCCAGTGTGATTTGCTCCAAGCATAAATCGTCTATTAAGTTTATAACAAAACTCATCTAGGTAGTTTTGTAGGTGTAGCTGTGATACACATCTATGCACGCCTAAAATGTCGGCCTTTAGGTTACCAATTTGCTGGTGAACAATAGGGAGATTGATTCCCGCTTGTTTGCCTGAAGATTCTTTCATTTCAATGTTCTCAAATTTCTTTTTCAAAGGAATATATGCTTTGAATTTATCTGTGTAAACTTTTGAGTATCGCTTTATCCATTTTGTCATCTCCATGCCAATTGAATTTGCTGAAAAGTCTTCAATAACTTCCATGGCGGCCTTTTTTAGATACCTGACCGTTTGCCCATCTTTGTTTTCACGCTCATCAAAAGATGCCATTACAAGTATCTTTGCTTCGTTAGAACC
>JBMYOR010000378.1:0-3683 GCA_049599535.1 Bacteroidia bacterium
CGCGCAACAATTATGAATAATGCGGTAATTGGTAAAAACTGCATAATTGGCTCTCATGCTTTAATTACCGAAGGCAAAATTATACCTGATAATAGCATGGTTTTAGGTTCGCCAGGAAAAGTGGTGAGGGAGTTAACTCAAGATGAAATAGCGAGAATTACCGATAATGCTTTGAGATATCAAGAACTCGCGGCGAAGTATTTGGTTTAAGTTATATGTAGATACCTATAATTTTGCTAACTATAAAGTGAAATCATGAAATTGGATATATTGGCCTTTGGTGCACACCCCGACGATGTGGAGTTAAGTGCAGGTGGTACATTGGCTAAACACGTAGAAATGGGTTATAAAGTGGGGATAATTGATCTTACCCCATCTCAAATGAGCACACGCGGCACAGTTGAAAATCGAGCACTTGAAGCTGAAGAAGCTAGAAAAGCGTTGGGCGTGCAGGTGAGAGAAAATTTAGGAATGAACGATGGTTTTTTAAAGATTGACGATGAACATACCTTTCAGATTATTAGAACCATAAGAAAATACAAACCTGAAATAATTATTGCCAATGCACCTGAAGACCGCCACCCAGATCATGGCAAAGCGGGTCAGTTGGTTAAGGAAGCCAACTTTTTGTCGGGTTTACGAAAAGTTGAAACTGAACTTGATGGGATAAAACAAGAAGCCTGGCGCAGCAATACGTTTTTTCAGTACATACAATTCAAACATTTAGAACCAGATGTAATTATTGATATTAGGGGAGTGGCTGAGAAGAAATTGGCATCACTCAAAGCCTATAAATCTCAGTTTTACGATCCCAATTCAACTGAGCCTGAGACACTGATTTCTTCAAAAGGTTTTTTTGAAATGATTAATGCGCGAAACGCCATTTTTGGTGGAATGTCGGCCATTTTTGAAGGCGAAGGATTTATAAGTCAGCTTAAGCCTGCTGTTGAAGACCTTTTTCAATTGAAAGGAAAGCTTTAAGTAGCATTTTGTAAAATTGATGGGCAACTTTTTTATAGAGGGTTGAACCTTTTAATTGCAATTTATGTCGATAGGCCAAACACGTTTAAATGAAAAATATTTTCCTATCGATTTTTATAATGTTTTCTACAATAAGCTTTGGTCAGGTTGAACAAAAAGTGGTAGTAGAACATTTTACAAATACCAACTGTGGCATTTGTGGGTCGAGAAACCCCGGATTGTTCAAAAACTTAGCAAACGAAAATGCTGATGTAATTCATATATCATATTACCCTAGCAGACCTTACAGCGACTGTAAACTCAACAATCACAACAGCGCCGAAAACGATACCAGAACTAAATACTATGGCATTTATGGTAGCACGCCACAAATTGTAATTCAAGGTGAACCACAATCTCGACCTGATTTTACAGATCCTAAATTATTTGATGATTATAAAAAGAAATTAACGGCTTACCAATCAAAAACAAAATTTGAGATTGGCACTGATTCAATTTATGTACGGGTAGCTTTAAAAAGCGACGAAACAGATGATTGGACTGATATAAAAATGCTGGTTATGGCTATTGAAGACACCGTTTTTTATAAAGGAAGAAATTCAGAGAAAGAGCATTATAATGTGTTTAGAAAATCATTTACTGTAATAAACGGAGTTAGTATTGATCAGAACCTTAGTATTGGTGATTCAGTGGTATTTTATTTTTCAATACCTATTCACACCGATTGGAATCTAACTAGAGTAAAAACACTTACCCTATTACAAAATGGTCGTGATAAAACAATTCTACAAGCTGAAAACGGTACTGAAGATGAAATTAAAAAACCAGTGGGTATTGATTATAAAAACAATGAATTAGTGGTTTACCCAACAGTGGCAACGCATATACTAAATATTAATTCTGAGCAAAATATTAATTATAATATTTTCTCAATTAGTGGTAAGGTAGTGGCGCAGGGAAAAACTGCTAAAAACATAACAATTAGCTCACTAGAAAGCGGTATTTACTTTTTGCAAATGATTAATGGTAAAACGTCGCAAACTATTCGGTTTATTAAGGAATAGAATCGGTGTAAAAAGGCTTAACTGTTTCAGAATTTATGGTATCGCAAATTGTTAGGGAATCATTTATATTATTACACTGAAGCATTAATACATCTATTTTTATTTTTAAATCATCGGTAATAATCCCTTTTTCTGATATAACCATTTTTTTTAAAGGGTTGTTAAACTCAATGGTTTCTGTTTTGATTATTTTACCATTATTTATCTCAGCTAAAAGCAAGTTATCGCTAGGTAAATCATAAGTAATAAAAAGCTGTTGATTTTTAATTTGTTTGAGTAAATAATATCTATTCTCAAGGCACAAATGAGAGTCTATTTTAATTAGTTTTAAGTCATTTTTGGCATAAGAAAATGGTAATTCAACAGTTTCTAAATTAGATATAGGTTCATTATTTACAACCTTTTTTTGCTTTTTAGGCTTATATGAATTTTTAGATTCTCTGCTCAGTTTGTCGTATTCAAACGCAACCATTAACTCTACCATTTTGCCATAGCTTTTTACTCCATCACGCTGGCCATTAGATTTTAAGTATAAATTGTTCATCCACCTAGAAAAATTATCTAAAGGAGTTTCAAATTTTTCCCAATACATTGTGTTGGCTTCAAGGTCAAGTAAAACGCCCTTATTAAGCTTTACTATCAATTTATTAAAGGCTGTTGAATCGGTAAAATGAATTGCATTTAACACATACCGCATTGCCGAAAAATTACCTGAATAGTTAAAAACAGGGTCATCTGAAGCGTTGCAAGCTAAGTATGCAATAAAATTTGCTTCAGATTCTGAACCTATTCCAATTTGGTGGGCCATTTCGTGGCAAACTGTAAATGGTAATTTAAAATCGGGTTGGTGCATATTTACGTTGGCTTCTGCCGTAAAAGGAAAATAGATTCCGCCAATGCCAAATAAACTCATTAATTGCGGAAACGCCACCGCTTTTACCGATGGGTGGTTGTTATTAAAAAAACTGTCTTGGGCTGCTAAATGCTCATAAGCCAATTGAGCTTCGTGAAAGTACTGTTTGTTTTTCCAGTTTAAAGTTAGGCATGTATCTAAATTGGCCTGGCTTGCAATACGGTATTTGTTTGTGTTGTCAATTAGCTTTTCAGCTAAGGGTACCAATGTTTCAAGTTTAACGTTATGCTCTTTAAAACCTAAGTTTTGGTAAAGCGAATTACGGTAATAATTCAATCCCCAAAGTAGGTTAAAAGCTAAATAAACAATTGATAAAAAGGCGATTGGTTTTTTTATATAATTCCAAATGTTAATTGGTTTTTTATAGTTAGATTTTGATAAATTTATTATACTTTTAATTAGGATTTTTACAAAGTAAAAAAGCATAATGTAAAATAACCATTGTCCAATGCTAAAGGGAATCCACCCTAATAACACCTTAAGTATGGTGCTCTCAAGCCTAAAAACTCCTTGACTAAAAACGATTTCAATTGTGTTA
Organism: Bacteroidia bacterium; assembly: GCA_049599535.1. GTDB lineage: Bacteria > Bacteroidota > Bacteroidia > CAILMK01 > JACPUW01 > JACPUW01. The sequence goes on from JBMYOR010000378.1 coordinate 3,497, forward strand.
TTAAAATGCTCAACAATTTTTATAGCAGCCCATTGTAATGGTAAAAGCAAGGCTATAAAACTTATGGTTTTATTTTTTGAAACGGTATTCAATAGTTCAATAATAGCATTAAAAACAGTTTGTAACCTAAGGTAAATTCATTTATTAATAGCTATATAATTTGTAGCCTTATGCCATTTAAAAGCTG
>JBMYOR010000379.1:0-3677 GCA_049599535.1 Bacteroidia bacterium
AGTATCATTGTTTCTGTATTGGCCATCTAGGTCGGTTACCAATGCTTTAGTGCCCCCATAAGATGCACTAATATTCGTATTGTTTGGCACACCAACTTCCCATAGGTCTCCATCAGTAAACCAACCACCATTTCCACTCTCAAAATCTTGTGTATATGGATAGCTAGATACTACAGCAGAGCTTATAATTGATACTTGAACACTATCGTTATTCGCATAATTATCAAATGAATGATTGACCCAAGCCTGCACATTGTAAACGCCCCTTGAGCTCAAATTAGCGGCATTTGAAAGTTCAATAGTATCAGTAGCACCTGCAGCAATACTTACCGAAATTGAATTACTTACTATTGAGCCTGAATTAATCTTATACTTAACCTGAAAGTTAGATTGAGATGAGCCGCTATTATTTTTTATTACCGCAAAAAGCTTCTCGCTAGCTGATAGACCGCAACCATTACTTTGAACAAATACTGATTTAAGTGCTAGATCATTTTTGATTTCATAAACCATTATACTATCAAGCGCTATACCCTCAGCAAGATTCCAATTGTTCCAAGCGCTGTACATTACAAACCTGAATTTTACAGATGAACTATCAGAGATGCTTTGAAGTGGAATTTCAATTCGTGCTTTGCGCCAAGTGATTTCGTATCCATCAAAATAATCTGACTCATTGTACCAGGTGTTGTTGCTGCCGTTTTCACCTAATTTGTTCCAGCTGCTGCCGTCTTCAGAATATTCGAGATAATATTCTGCCCAACCATTTATATTAAATGCATGCTGAAACTCTAAAAACGGATTATTGGTTACATTGCTAAAATCAAAACATGGCGAAACCAAATAAGAAATCTCGCCTTGGTTATGGTTGCCATTTAAGTTAGTGGCCCATACCTTATTGCCGCTAACCGCTGTTGATGGGTTATTGCCATTTGTTGGAGTTCCGTGCTGCCAACTTGAGTTTTGCCCTTCGGCATGCCAACCAGCTGGTCCGTTTTCAAAACTCTCTATATAAGGTAAGCTGCTAATTATGGGTTTTGAAGTAAACGTATAATCTGAAATACTATCATTTAATGGATTGGCATCGCTACCCAAATCGGTGTAAACAGATATGTTATAGTTTCCTTGAGTACTTAAATCTGCCTTGGCATTGAAGGTGTAAGTTATAGTATCTCCAGAATTTATTTGACCAATTGTTTCGCTCACAACCGAATTACCGCTTAACCTAAATTTTATGGGAATATTTGTTAGGTTGCCTGACGATAAGTTGGCCACTTTTATTTGAACAGACTCCGAATTACCCAAACCACAATTGGTAAAAGGAGAAAGGAGCTCAACCAATGCTACATCATCCCCAGCCTTTTCAATTTTAAAATCATCAATACCTACACCTTCGCCGAAATTAACTCCAGTATTACCATTAAAAACAATCCTAAATCTGATTTTACCAGCCGTTTTAAACAGTGCATTAGGTACTTGATAGGTATATTTTCTCCATCCGTTGTTAGTATTAAAAGCTACGTTGTTGCTATCGTTATACCAATTTACGCCTCCATCGTAGTTGCCTAATTTTTGAAAATCTCCTTCATTTATGCTGTATTCTATATGAGTATAGCGGGTAAACTGAGCCAATTGAAAACTCAATATCATATCATCATTTCCGAAAGATGAAGTGTAGAAGGCAGGTGTATTTAAATAACTCTGCTCATATGTGTTATGTACACTAGTTAAATTAGTAACCCAGCATTTTGATCCCTGAGCGGCGCTAGAAATATCATTAGCCTGTGGTGTGCCCCAATCCCAACTAGCGTTTTCTCCATCTACCCAAAAATAGCCTGATGAAGTTTCAAAATTTTGACTATACGGGTAACCGTATTGACGCAGGTTATTAAAAAACTCTAATTGTAAAGTGTCGTTTGTATTAAAAGTATCTTGGGCATATCCCACCCATGATTTAATGTTATACAGTTTGTGCGCAGTATAGTTATACCTTGTTGAGAAAGTGTAGACCATTTCTGAATTTGCAGGAATAGAAGCAATACTTTCATTTACTGCCGAATGCCCTTCAAATTGATAAGAAACGGGCACATTAGTAATTGCCTGATGGTAGGTGTTTCTCACCTTTATTTTTATTTCAGTATTATTTACATAGCCATCATTATAATAAACTGGAGAAATAATAGAATCAAGTATTAAATCTGGCCCCATTTCCGAAACTCTAAGGTCATCAATACAATAGCCACCATTTGCAATTTGAAAATTAAAAATATTAGTAAACACCATAGGTGAACTGCCTTTTTGGCCAAAACGAATTTGCGTGGTTGACGATACGTTTTGGTTATTTTTTAACAGAAAATCATAAATATTTATCGGTGCCAATTCTTGTTGCTGCTCGCTAATATCATAAGTAAATAATTGGTTTAAATCAATAAGCTCAAGCCAACTGTCGTTTTTACTTCCGCGTATCCAAACTCTATCTTCAGGGTGATCTCTTTCATTGAAATGAATAAACTTAAAATCTAAACAAAGTGCTCTATTGGTGTAATTGCTCAAATTCAAATTCCAAGTAAGCTCATTTTGGCCAATGGAATTTGTTGAAGATTCTAATCCCATTCCAAAATTGTAGGTGCTGTGTTTTATTCTTCCGGCGCCGCTACCCGCATAATCAAAAGCCTCGTAACCATTTATACTAATAGTAGAATCAGTAATTTCTTGCGGGTTCATATAGCTACTAAAAGGCTGAATTAATGGAAGACTCACAACATTATTTTCCGCCTGCTTTACAATTTTTAAATCCGCGGTATCATTCAAGTAAAAAGTATCGTTTGCATATTCTGTCCATGCTTTTATGGCATACTCTCCTGCATTGCTCAAATTAGCTTTAGTTGCAAATGAGTAGTTTATTGCAGTAGCTGAATTTAGTGTACTTGAATATGTTTCTGAAACCGCCGAATTATTATTTATTTGATAGTATATTTTAAAGTTGCTCAGGTTATTCGTTCCTTTATTCACCACTCTAACTTTTATTGTTTCGCTATTGCTTAGCTCATTTGGGTAGTCTTTTCTGCCGCCTGTTTTTGGCCCAAGCACCACATCGGCACTTAAGTCATCTTTAAAAGGACATGAATTGCCTTGAACTTGATTGGCATTTACGGCATTGCACCTTAATCCTGTATAATTATTGAAAACAGGTGCTACTGCAAACCAATTTAAGTTTGCATCTTTATTTAAGGCTACCGTATCTATGGTGTCAGTAGTGTAGTTCACCATTTTCATAATAGTATCAAGGGCAAAAACTTTATAACCAATAGCACCTTGCACGGTATTCCATTTTAGTTGTGAATAATCGGTGCATAAACCTTGAGATGAAAGCCCCCCAACCCTTTCTGAAACCACAAGTGACAATGAACTACTAAAAATGGAAGTTCCCTTTCTAGCAACTTTAAACTTCACTTGATTTCCTGAAATTCCACTGGGCAATTGAAAATAAGCGCCGCGCTCTGTAAAAGGAATGGTATCGTTAAAAATAGTCCAGCTATTGCCATTATTAATGCTGTAGCTCAACTCGTAATTGTTAGTATGAGCTTCATAATCATCCCAATGCATAAAAATCCATTGCCCTTTTTCGTATCTGGCAAAATTCTTTGGATGAGTTAAAACAAGCCCTTTTTGTTCGG
>JBMYOR010000380.1:0-3670 GCA_049599535.1 Bacteroidia bacterium
AGTCAGGCTCATCGTCAATATCTGGCTCAAGATCAGGTAGCTCAGGCAAATCCTTATTAAGCCATTTCTCCACCTTTTCTAAGCCAATTTTCACATCGGCATATAGTTTCTCAAATTCTTCTAGCTTTTTTACAAAAGTTGAATAAAATTCGTTTTCGTGGTTTTTATCGGCTCTTTTAAAAGTGCGGTATAAAACAAGTGGTTTTATAAAAAGGGGTTCATCAAGGTCAAACTGAATGCTTGTTTTATTAATCTCATCTATTAGTTCTTCTCCGACTCCAAACTGGCTTCCACCTTGATTATAAATTGCAGCAGTGGTTGCTATGGCGGTTCCTGCAACGGCGGTTAAAACTGCTGTACCCACCATGTACCAAGGGCTTGGGTTGGCCATGTAAGCAAGTGCTACTACCCCCGCAGTACTTACAATTGCTGTAGTTAGGCTGGCATAATAAAATGAAGTAAAAGCACCAAAGTTTTCATCAATGGTTTCGATATCAGCTTTCTTATTACTAAAAGAATCAACCAATGCAATGGGGTTGAATGTAAATTCTAATACTCGGTTTGCTTCTAGAAAGCGGATTACTTTTACCTTATCCTCATCACTCAAAGTTTTAAAGCTTTCTTTAGCATCTTTATAAAAGCTTAGGCTATTGCTTAAACCAATTTCGCTAAAACTGTACCCCATAGTTTTGGCTTTCTCTATATTAGCAAACAGTCTATCTATTTTGCTATAAATAGAATCTATCTCTGTATTCACATCTTTTAAAACACGGGCTTCTGCGACATCAATTACCAGTTCATTAGATTCAATACTAAAAGCGCAATCGTGAAAACCACCTGTAAGCTCGGGCACAAAAAAGGCGAATGATGAGTCACCTTCCAAAAGCCAAGTGTCAACCTCTTGATTTTCGTTTATAGTTACATAAACGGTATCATCTTCAATTGCCCTATCGGCATTAATAATTACTATTTCTCCAATTTCAACATTAGTATTTCTGGCTTGTAGCTCATATGGTTCTGACGTGTTGTTTCCATCATCACCACTATCATCTGTAAAAACGGTATCGTCAGGGCTACCGCAGTTGAAGAGCAGGGCTGCTATAACAAAAAGGCTTAGGAGCGAAATAGTCTTTTTAATATTTTTCATTCTTTTTAATTCTTAAAATCGAGTTTATAGTCTCATCAATTTTATCTTCCAGTAATAATCACCTATTTCGTAATTATAATTCCAGTTTTCGCTGTAGAAGATTTGATCGTCAACATCAGCAACATCCACATCCCAATAATCGTCAATAATTAGTTCACCGTTTTCAAATTTTATATTAACTGGACCATCTTGTGTTTTCCATTCATTTACGGGCGCAGGATTATCAGGATATCTAACTTGACGTGTTGAGGCCTCGCCGTTTTCATCTAACGTGAATTTTTCTTCTTGGTGTAGGTACTCTACTTTAGCGTTACTCCTCATGGTGTAAAACTGAATGTGCCAACTGCCTTGTAAGTCAAATTCGGGCATGCACGTTTCTATTTTACCATCAATAAGGCTAAAACAGGTGTCAACTGATGATTTGTCTTGAGCTAATTGATATACACCAAAAAGTATATTGCCCGAAGTACCAATTCTAGAAACCCAAGCAGTAAACCCTAAATATTTTTTAATGACCTTTTTATAGCCATCTTTCATGTCAGGGTACAAGCAATCCAGGTCATTTTCTTTGTCTTTAACAAAAGACTCTAGATAATCGTAAACAATACCAACGGATAGTTTTCCAGTCATTGAAACATCAACTGTTTTCTCAATATGTGCTTTTAGAGCGTCTCTTATTGCTTTAGAGCATTCTTTTTTTTCTTTACTTTTAGGTATTACATTGCTGTAAACATCATAACAATAATCAGCAACGTTATAAACAAAGGCTCCTACATCTTCAAAACTGCCATCTCCAGCCATTCCGTTTCGGGCTTTAAAATGGTAACTGTCTCCACTAGTTGGTAAGCTATAGGTTTGTTCCTGTGTTTCGGGCAAAAAGTCACTTGTGCCTATATCGATGAGGTCTTTAATTGATGAAGCATAAAAGTTAATTCGTTCTTGAATTAAAAATTCTTCGGGGCTCTCGTTATCGCCTTTATATATGCCAATAAATGTTGCGTAACTCTTTCCTGGGTTCTGAACGGTCAATTGGTTGGTAGATGATTTGTAAATTTTAACAGGGGCAGTGCCGCCTTTACGCTTTTTAGCTAAAGTTGTAAAATAAGACTGCAGTTTAACTGCTAAGGCCGTGTTTTGTGTATCTAGCAAATTTGAGCCTTGTTTAATTTGCTCCTCATAATCCAAAACAATTGCCTTAAAATCATTATCTGCCATTACTTGTTTTACCAATGCTGTTTTGCCGGTATTGTTAAGCTGAGTGGTAGCAGGAAGGCTCATAAGCATTGCAACTGCGGTTGATGTGGCATTAACTTCAATACTATCAATTCCGTTATATCTATAGGCCATTAGTTTTACATTGTTTTGGTCATCCACTACAAAAAGTGGCTGATTTACAAACGAATTCTCAGCAGTAAAACTGGCACTTTCTAGTTCATTATCAGCCCCATAGGTTAGTACTTTAAGATCCTTAAGCTGCAATACAGACCCTTCGGGTAGCTTAATACTTCCTTTAATTATGGTACTATCAGAAGTAATAGAATCTGTGTTGTTGGTTCCGTCATCTGTCCAAACGGTTTCATCTGGGTTGCAGTTTAACAAGGTAAACCCAACGGCTGCCAGACTTGCAATTAGGAGTAAGGTTTTTATATTTTTCATTCATTAATACTTTTAACCCCTACTCTAAAATTCCATTTTTAAACCCTTAAAAATAAAGAGCGACCTTTAAATTTATTAATGGCCGCACTAATGTATTTTTAAATTACTCAGTAACCGTAAAAGGTACACTATCATCAAAATAGTCTTTGCCGTATTCGCCTACCACCACGCCACTACCATCACACTCGTAAGCTGCAAAGTAAGTAAAACGGTACTCGCCAGCTTCAGTTGGAGTATAGCTTATATTGCTAGAAGCACTTGGGTCTACTCCGTTTTCGCTATAAACTATAGATCCACTTGCATTTTCAATTTTCCAGTTTCCACAGTCGTAGGGCTCTGTGGTATTTACTTCAAAGGTTACGGTTTCGCCCATAGTGTAGGTGTCCTTGTCCATGGCAATTGACACTTCAACATCGGGCATTCCACATGCTCCCAACAGAACTATTCCGCTAAGCACTATTAAGTTTAAAATTGACTTCATTATTCGAAACACCTCATAGCAAGCCTATACCCTTGTGACAATTATCACAAAAGGCCAAAATTGACATTAAACCCCATAAAAACAACATTAAATGCAATATTTATAGGTTAAACAACACTTAAATCAAAACTTACACATTAGTTCAATTACACTTTTAAATCTTCATTTTTTAAAATCGAACCACATTTTAAAAATGATTCCCCGTTTTTGTACCACTAAAAAATTTAATTCACCTCCAAAACTTGCTTAAAGCTCTGTATTTGCCCCATCCCTAACCCTTCCCCAGGTGGAAGGGAACTTGTTCTTCCCCCAGGTGGAAGTTAGAAGGGGGCAAACAAATGCGCGCAGATCTATTTGTTTGGTTGTGGTATGATTGCGGGGAATCA
>JBMYOR010000381.1:0-3669 GCA_049599535.1 Bacteroidia bacterium
GCTAGCCTTATGGGTAACTGTAAAATGAATTAATATTTAGGTGGTTAACCGCGGGTTTTTAAGGATTGCAGATCTTTTTTTATTTCTGCTAATGAATCATTAATATTTTGCAAATTAACTTCTTGCGAATTACCACTTGGTAGTGCAAATGTTACTACTCCAACGGCTTTCCATACTTCAATAATGTTATCTGCGCTAAGGTTGTAGGGCTTGTAGATTTTATTATCTGAAACCAAAATCAACTCTTGTGAGTGATTGAGTTTATTAATTACTCTTTTGTAAACTACACCATCGTTTTTAGTAACTAAAATATAGCAAGCATAATCGGCTATGTGGTGCCAATCTTCAACGTATTCAGAAATAATGTAGCTACCAGATTCAATAGGCAACATGCTATCTCCATTGGTTTGAAAAACCCTATAGGTTCTATTGCTCGATAGCTCAGAGAACGGAAGCTGAAACTGTGGTAGGTTACCTATATAATCAGGGTCAGTATGGCCTGTTAAATAACCTGCCGAGGCCTTAACAGGTACAAGGCTAACGTTTTCGTGTTCACTACTTTGGTTTATTAGCACCGGCAATACCCTTAAATACTTGCCGCTAATGTCAACCGTAGTTTTGGTAAATGCGTCTAGCTTTTCTTCAACAATTTCATGAATGTTATATCCGAAATATTTAGCCAACAACCTGAGTGTTTTTAACTTGGGTTCGGCCTTTTGTTCTTCGTAAGTGCCAATTACGGCGCGCTTAACACCTATTTTTTCAGCTAACTCGGCCTGTGTAAGCTTAGCTTTTTTTCTTAAGTATTTGATGTTTTGGGCCAAGTAGTTCATATTTTCAAAAATAAAAAAAGGGGCATTAAGCCCCTTTACTAATTATTTAGTAAATTTTCTTATTCTGCTGATTCGTCGGCAGCGCCGGCGTTATCGTTTAATGGAATTGAATTATCAGGAGCAGCATCAGGTGCCGATTCTTCAATTACGGTACCGCCTTCAATACCAGGGCCAATTTCAGATTCAGCGGGTTTGGTAATAAATGAGCTAAGCACCACAAGTATAACTACGGCTCCTCCCATTACCCAAGTTGCTTTTTCAATTACATCAACACTTTGTTTTGCACCAATTATATTGGTTACACTACTACCGCCAAACTGAGATGAAATTCCACCGCCTTTAGGGTTTTGAACTAGGATAACTAACCATAAAAGTAGGCAGGCAATAATTATTATAACAATCAGTGTGATTAACATATTATTCTATTTTAGTCTTAATTTCTGAAATTGAGCGTGCAAAAATCGATTTTTTTTCTGGTTCTACCAACATTAGCTTTTCATAAACGTTAATTGCTTCGTTAAATTTTTCTTGTTTAAGATAAATCTTTGCTAAAGTTTCACTCACAAGATCGTTTGGAATCTCTAATGATGAGTCTTCAATTTGACTGATGTGAACTTTTGGTTTGGGTTTTTCGGTTTTTTGTTGGCTTAAAAAACTGTCAATCAGTTCGCTGGTTCTATTTGGTTTTGTAGGTTTAAATCCAGTAAGTGTAAACTCTTTTTCAATATTAAAAGCAGCGGCCGAATCGTATTCTATAAGATTTTCGCCAAATATTATAGGGTCATCATCTTTAGCTTTTTCAACTTTACCATCTAATTGAAAACTAAACCCCGGTATACTTAATCCGCTTGTTTCAATAAGTTCAGGTTCAGGATCGGCTACGGTTTTTTCTGTTTTTTTAGTTGGTGGGTTGTTTTTGGCAAGGTCAAATAAAAATTCGCGATTATAGGTTTGCAAAGCAAGCTTGCCCAAAATTCGATCGCTATTAAAATCATTAGCCGATAAGCCATTTTTAAACTTTAAAAAACGTGCTGTTTGAAAAAACGGAAATTCATCAATCAAATCGTCAATAAGCTTATTGTCACTATTGCTTAGTTGTGACTTGCTTAGCATGCTATTAAAATTATCAGCCGTTTTTTGCATTACCAGTTGTTAACTGTTGCATTATAAATATCTACTACAATTTTTTCTGAGAGCAACTCAATTAAATCATTCTCTACCGAGCTTAATTCTTTACTACTATCAAAATCTTCGAATTGCTTAAATTCTCTTTCAAAACTTTTGTCAGTTTTAATAGTATTTTCAAACTTTACTTTAATTACAAGCTCAAGTCTGGTTTTAGCAGGTTCGTCATTTTTTACAGCTAAAAACGTGGTTCGGTATTGGCTAATGTAACCACTTAAATCCCAATCGCCTTTTTTATTAGTTACAATTAGCGGAGACTCGGTTCTGTATTTATCTTTTAATGCTTGGGTAAATACTTGAGAGAGCTGTGGTACTACAATTGGCGCTTTATTATCGAAGTAATGTATGGCTATGGTTTCGGCACCATCGGTTTGAAAATCGTTAAACTTATAAATTCCGCAATTGCTTAAAAACAATGGTGCAAGTAGTACGATTATATATAAGAAGGGTTTTTGCATAAATCAATAATCTTCAAGACTAAATTCTTTTATTTTTCTATACAAGGTGCGTTCCGAAATACCAAGTTCGGCGGCTGCGGGTTTTCTTTTGCCGTGATATTTAAGTAAAGCCTTTTTAATCATCTCTTTTTCTTGTTCTTGTAGAGATAATGGCTCACTAGGTGTAGGTTCTTCTCTATAATCATTGAGCTCTTCGTGGGGTGCAAAATCATCATTTGCATTTGATGGCGCGTAGGGGGCTGGTGTGGTTGGGGGAGCGCTAGGCGCACCCGCCAATAATCTGCGGTAATTTGTGGTAGCCGGGCTACTAGGCATGCCTGAAGCCATGTTGTAAATCATGGTTTTTAATTCAGCAACATCTTGCTTTATCTCAAATAAAAATTTGTACAAGATCTCACGCTCGTTTAATCCGCTGTCTTGTTGTTGTGATTTGCCAATTGGGGTAATTTCGTATTTTTCTTTAGGCACAGCGGGCAGGTGATTCATTATCATCTCGCCTGTAATCTCTCTTGTAGTTTCTAAAATAGAGATTTGCTCAACTACATTTCTTAGCTGCCTTATATTGCCCGGCCATGGGTAATTCATTAATACATTTTCGGCACCATCACCAAGCTCTACTGGCGGTACTTTGTATTTGTCAGAAAAATCGTAGGCAAACTTCATAAACAAAAGCGGAATATCTTCTTTTCGCTCTCTTAATGCCGGAATATTTATAGTTACCGAACTTAGGCGGTAATAAAGGTCTTCTCTAAACTTGCCTTTTTCGGCGTTTTTCAGTAGCTCACGGTTGGTTGCAGCTATTACTCTTACATCAGTTTTTTTAGGGGTTGATGAGCCTACTTTTAAAAATTCGCCATTTTCTAAAACACGTAATAAACGCGATTGGGTTTCGAGCGGAAGTTCACCAATTTCATCTAAAAATATTGACCCATTATTGGCCGTTTCAAAATAGCCTTTGCGGGCATCGTGTGCTGATGTAAATGCTCCTTTTTCATGCCCAAATAATTCAGAATCAATTGTCCCCTCAGGAATTGCTCCACAGTTAACTGCAATATATTTTGCATGTTTTCTATGAGAATACTGATGAATAATTTTAGGAATATTCTCTTTACCAACTCCACTCTCACCCGTAACAAGGACAGATATATCGGAGTTAGCAACTTGAATTGATTTTTCAATTGCTCTGTTAAGTT
>JBMYOR010000382.1:0-3669 GCA_049599535.1 Bacteroidia bacterium
TGCCATATTCCATACCATGCTATCAAATTGTTCGCGTGGCCATATTATGTAGTTAGAGCGTAGCTTTCCTTTTCCTTCATGGATGAATATCACCTCATCGCTATCAGCATTCTTATAGAAATACTCAGTTAAAGATTTCTTTGGAGAAGAAAGTACAATCTGGCAATCTGAGTTTACAAGAACAGGCACTCTACTTTCTAAAAAATCATCTTTTCCCGCTACATTAAAACCATTTAAGTTTAATGATTTCATGTTTTTAGCTACTGCTATTTCAGGTGTCATGTCTATTGAGTCCAACACATCTTTAACCATTGTTGGCCTATGATTATGATATAGCAATGATGACATACCGTCAAAGCCAATTGTGCCAAACAGTTCTTCATAGAACAAATTGCCATTGGGCTTCTTAAATGTGGTATGCCTTTTATGTGGAATATTTCCTAATTTGTGATAAAAGGGCATAGAATTTTGGTTTTGGGCAAAAATATACATTAGTCAATGCCCTAAAATATGACGGAAGTCAGCTTATGTTTCAACCATAAATGTGATAGCGCTTAAAATTTTTACTATTTTATGACTTTGCAAACTTTTTCGATTCTATCTGACTCTATAAGTTCATTCAATTGCTCTATTGGATTTGGTATTGAAATGCGATTTCCGCAATTGCACATTTTATCAATTGGGTTAAAACTTACAATTAATTTAAACATGCTATCAATTGATGGTAACGAATCTAATTTGCTGTATTCAATATAATTCAAACTCAAAAAAGCTACATTTTGGTTTATACCTTTTTCATCAAGTAACCAACCTTGCTTTAATACAGTTGGTGTTTTATAATTCACTCCAGTTTTAATGTCATTTTTACTAGGATATGAAATTATCCTGGTTTTTTCTTCATTCAATAAAACAGGCACCAAATCATTTACATCTTCAATGGTTTTGTAAACTATTGTAGGTGGCCCGGGAGCAAAATTCGGTTGAAAATTCAAGGTATTTGAATTGTTGTTTCCTGTTTTACTGGTACTACAACTTGAGAGCAATGCAAAAACCGCAATGATTGCAATTATTCTCATTTTATTACGGTAAATGGTTTTCTAATAGCTTGATTTTCTGTTTTAATCAATATATAATAGTGACCCTCAGAAAAATTCGAAACATCAATAGCATTTATACTTTGTTCATTACTAATTGACTTTATCAATTTGCCTGTGGCTGAAAAAATTTGAAATTCTTGAGCCTTAAGTTTTGAATTATAAGACACAAAAAGTTGGTTTGACACCGGATTTGGATAAATATTGAAATTAACTTCTTCAATGGTATTTTCAGTTGAAACTGTTATTTCACGCTTTATTTCCAATTTTAAATTATAGGTTCCTTTTTCTCCAGCAAAATAAGGTGCTACTTTAAAGTAAAGGGTTCCACCTTGTTTATTAAATATCTCATCAGTAATCACATCGTCAAATACATCACTCCAATTTTCACCGTCTAATGAATATGATATTAGTGCATCAAGTGTATAGGTTTTACTATCATCGGTGCTCAGTGCATCATTTACTCTACCGGTTATTTCGTAATTAAAACCTGATTCAAGGTCGATTTTGTAGTAATCTACATCCTCTTCAATGTGTACATTGGCTTGCGAAGTAAATGTGGTGGCTTTATCTGAAGTAAAGTTTAAAGCCATTTTATAGGCATTATCTACATTGTTATTATCTTCATAATTATCTTTTTCAATGGGTGGTGATTGTACTGTAACTTTAATTGGGTTTTGATAATAACTTGAACCTGTAATCTCCCATGATCCGCCTGATTCTTTATGGATCATTGCCAATAAATAGGTACCTGGGTCGGCTTCAATTTCGTCACTTTTAAATTCAAGAAAAGGACTAACATAGGTGTAATTTGGTGGAAGGCCGTCGCCTTCAGATACGGTTCCTACAGCTTGCACAAAGTTGCCTTCAAGATCATATAAGTTTACTTCGTAATCACCTGTAAATGTGCTAGACCCATCATTTAACACATTTACGTTCACTTTGATTTTTTTGCCCTGTGTAATGGAAGTGCCTGGGCTTACCACCATATCTGAATATAACTCAATATCATTTGGATTAATAACTTCCATTTCAACCAAGTTTTCATAGTTGCTGTAGTCGCTTACTTGAGTCCATTTACCTGAAGTTGGTCTAAAGAAAATACCAATGTAATAAGTACCTGGTAGCATACTTAAAAGTCCATCGGTCGAAAATGTTATACCATCAGTATAAGTATAACCACTTTGTAATGTTAGATCTGTTTTTATTTCTATGTATTCAACAAAATTCAAATCATCGTCAAAAGCGGCGGCGCAAAAATCACCATCAAAGTCATCGTTGCCGTTATTGGCTACATTGGTAACAACATCAAATTCTTGCCCGTAATAAATCTTTGAATATGATGGCTCTACATAATCATAAAGTATAATATCGCTTGTAACCGTGGTAGTTGGTGGGGCCACACCAATAATAGCCTGATGACCAGAGTTATAACCGCCTGTACCACCACCTGTTCCTGTACCTGTTGGGTTAAGGGCATTTATAGCAAAATATCCATCGTATGCGCCTCCCCAACCCCAGTTAAAGTGAAAATAATCGTTGCCATCATAGCCATCGCAAACAAAAGCATGACCACCGCCATTGCCAAACCCTGCATACAGTACAGGCCGATCATTGTCTAACTCTTTTTTAAGTAAATTAATCCATTGACTCTCTGAGTAATTAACACGTTGAACACCATCTAAACTTGTAGGATAACCAAAATACTCCTCAAATGCATATTCAGCGCAGTGCTTGACAGGACTTTGGTCAGTAATCACATAAGCTCCACTACTTTGTGGGCTATAATCCATCTCAACAGATACCCCACAGTGGTACATTATGGTTGCCAGGGCACTATTGCTACTTGTAGCATTATTTGGCATTGAAGACCAGCTGTATGAAGTTCCGCCAAAATTGGCCGATAACGTTCCGTACTGCGAATGATTGTAGGAGTGAAATCCAGACCCCTTTTGTGGGTAAGAATGGTATTTCATTACCTGCGCCATTGCTGTAGCCACACACCCTGTAACTGAATTACTAGGACATAAATCGTTATAGGCTCCGCCTTGATTCCAAGTGGTTTTTAAAAGTGGGCTAACCGTCTTTTTTCTACTTTTTTGCCCAATTCCACCTTCAAGCTCTTTCCAAGCTTCAAGTATTTCGTTGGTTGGTTCTATGTCATTCTTTACAAGATATTCAATTTGCTGTTTGTATTCCTCCAGCCATTTTTGAGCCGCTCTTGGAATATTATTTTCTTCAATAAAACCATTTGTTGAGTAGCCTAAAATCGGGTAAGCTCTATCGTCACCAGCTACAATTGTAAACCCGCCAGTTTCGCTTGAAAACAAATAGAAATACGGTGATTCTCCATTTAAATTTGAAGCTAAGCTCAATGAGATAGGATAAACCGTTGGCTTGGTTAAGCTTTGATTTTCAGATTGCTGAACAATATAATTTACCGCAACTTTTTTGGCCGTTTTCTCGCCGCCCTTTGTGACCTTGGCCTTGCCATCCTTGACGGGGGGCTCCTGGCCGGAATGATCGCCGGGGCCACAGGCCGGGGTAGCGAGCAGACAGACAGACCACAACATTG
>JBMYOR010000383.1:0-3665 GCA_049599535.1 Bacteroidia bacterium
AAACAGACTGATTGCAAAGAAAGAATGGAGTTTTAAAGCAAAAGGTGGAATTCAAGGTTCATATGCTATTAAGGGCGATTCTATTTATTTTTTGTCAGACGGTAAAGAATTAATATCACTAAATAGAATAAATGGTGATTTGAATTGGGAGTTTAATACAAAAGGTGAGGCTGGGGTTTCAGGAGTTACAATCGATAACGAAGAAATTTATATTGCTTGTGGAAACGGATATGTATATAAATTAAAGGAATAAGCTACTCAACATTTCTGAGCATAATGGCCGAGATTGGTTGAGAAGGTTTTAAGAAGTTTCAAAAATCAAAGCGTTTTTTTAGTGGCTTAGACTGGCGCCTAACAAAAAAATATAGGGCGGCAAAGTGCTCAGCTTAAAAGTGCCATAAGCAAGCATTAAGCGTATAATAACATTGCGGCAAGCGGCCACTACTATAGGCAATTTTAAGGACAACCACCTTTCAGACTTTTTTAAATGAGTAGACTACAGAAAAGTGAGACAGTAGGCCTTAAGTGCAACTGCCCGTAAATTAGGGGTAATGATATGGAACATGATTACCAGAAAAGAGCCTTACCAACCCCTAACAGAATACCTATATTTGGATCAGAAGAGAAAGCTTGGATTAGCCAAAAAAATTAAAAACGAAATGGAAAAATTTGATCTAAAACCCATTAATTTCGGTATCTCTAAATTCTGATAATAAACGACTTAATATGGTGTTAGCCACTATTGAAAAGTAAACAATAAATGAGAACAGTTCTCTTGGTAATTCTTTTAAGCATTCTAGCAAAAGTCCATGGTCAGGTTCAGGTTATTACTAAGGATTCAAAAGAGTATGTTATTGATAGCCTACTAAAAAGCTGCCACAACAAAGATTTGTTTAACGGTGTTGCCTTGGTTGTAGACGAAGGAAAAATCATCTTAAACAAAACTTACGGTATTTCAGATTTTGAAAACCAAACTCCACTGAAGCTTTCAGATCGCTTTTATATAGGCTCCATTACGAAACAATTTACAAGTGTTTTAATCCTTCAAATGCAAGAAGATGGATTAATTGATATTAATGCTCCGATAGCGAATTATCTTGATGAGTTTGGTGATAAAACCTTCGCTCAAATTACGGTTTATCAATTGCTTACACATACATCTGGATTAGGCAACTTCACTTCTCATCCTGATTTTGACAAATCAATGGCCTATTCAGAGCAAGAAATGTTTGATTTTATAAAACAGCCGTTACTATTCCCGCCAGGTTCTGATTGGAATTATAGCAATTCGGGGTATTTTTTGCTAGGGAAGATTGCAGAACGAGTTAGCCATAAAGATTACGGCACATTGCTTAGAGAGAGATTTTTTGACCCTTTAGAAATGAAAAACACTGCATTTAGCATTGAGTGGCTCAATGATAAAGTGGCTCATGGATATCTAAGAACAATAGACGGATTAAAACCCATGCCTAACTATTCCACTAGTTCACTGTATTCATCAGGCGGGATATTTTCAACCGCAAGTGACTTGTTTGTTTGGAGTAAAGCATTGGATGGAAACAAATTGCTCAATGAAAAGTCAAAAGAAGTCCTTCTTCAACCAGAGCGAAATGACTACGCCTGTGGTATTTATGTAAAGAAAGGTATTGATGAAAATGGAGGAGAATATGAACGCCACTTTCATGGGGGAATGATTCAAGGATATCATTCCTTTATGCTGAAAAGAGTTCCCCAAAAACAAGTTGTAATTTTATTAGACAACTTCAATAACCAAGAAATACCGACCATAAAAAACCGCATTTGGTCAGCGCTAATTGAAGAAGAAATAAAAGAAATTAAGCCCAAATTATCCAACTTACTTTTTGACGCTTGTGCTAAAAATACATTTGTAAAGCTAATGGACTCTATTTCAAACAATCTCGAATTATTTGAAAATCAATATGCTTTCGAAGAATTTGACATCAACACAGTTGCATACCGGTTAATGGAAGCAGAAAGATATTCTGAAGCTCAAATCTTGTTTGGCTTCAATGTCAATCGATATCCTAATTCGTGGAATGTTTATGATAGCATGGGTGAACTACAACTAAACCAAGGAAATTGGGAGAACGCTAAAAGGCTTTATCAAAAATCATTGAAACTAAATCCAAATAATTTATCAGGAATTAAAGCTTTAGAGACATTAGCAAATCACTTAAAAACGAAATAAATGATAATAAAATCAATTCTAATATAACTCTATCCTAAAAAGTGTGTAAACAGAGTTTAGGTTATAGTCTATCCACAACACTTAATACTCAGATACTATACCGTTAACAACGGGAAATAAAATGAACACAACTATTGATGCAAACTTTTATATTTAATAAAAGACATGAAAATTATATATCCTTTGACCATTGTAATTCTCTGTTTCCTAATCTCATGTGGCGAAACCGAGAATAAAGCCAACTCCTTAGATTCTACTGATCAAACCAAGCATAATCCAAAAGAGGTAGATGTTCACGTAGAAAAACTGATAATTGACACCATTACTGAGTTTAGTTCTGCCAAGCATATAGGATATATTGATAGCTACGATACCCTTGCACGGCTTGTGTTTGAAAAATCAAGCGAAATGGAATTTAATGATGCACCACCAATCCAAAAACGTAAACTTCCGCCCCTCAACAGCACGGAATCCCATTTATATTTCACTACTGCCAAAGAGGTAATCAAATTGGAAAAGTATAATGCTGAAAAAGGAGCATTATTGACTGATTTTTCATCTAACAAGGGTTGGTATGTATTCACTTCTCACTCTTCAACTGAAGGACTCGGATTTGGTTGGCTATTCATTGTTGACAGCCTCACATCCTTGAAATATGGAATCGTATCAATTACTGATTGGAGTGTAAAAACCCCTTCACTATCAGCTGATGGAAATTATTTGGTTTACTACGATAACTACACCTATCAGCACAAAAATTGTTTTATTGGAGTGATTAAGGTTGACGAATCAGAAAGAGAAAACAAGAACAAGTACCTTGTTCCGTATAAAAGCTATCCGTCAAATAATTGGGCCATTGAAGAGTTGCGCTGGATCGATTCAGCAAACTTTGTTATCAAAGGGTACGAAGAGCGTTACAAAAATGGTGAATGGCAAAAACAATACACCTACGTAAAGTCTAACATCTTATGACATCACCTTTCAAAAAACAAATTAAAACCATATTATCGGTCATTCTCATATGCTTTGGACTTACAGTAAGGGCTGACGCAGGTGTCCCTGGTTTAGGAGAAGCCATGTGGTTAATAGGAATTGCTGTCTTCGTCTGTTTTATCTTAGTCACTTTTGCAATCTCAGCACTAATTTGCTATACTCTTAACAGCGCCACTAAAGAAAAAAGGGAAAATATTTGGCTCATATTTTTCGTCTCGTTGCTGTTTAGTTCGGCTACTTTTTTCATTCATGGCATAGGTGATTTAAGTTTTAGTCCGTTGTATATTATGTTTAATATTATCAGCGGTTTTATAGGTGGAACCATTGGATATTTTTTATCTAAAAAGATTAAAAACAAAAACAAGGTTATAAAATTCATTGAAAAACCTAATTTAGAAAAAGCAAAAAAAATCATAAAAAAAAATGCTTACTGGAACTCGGGAATGTTTTTCTTAACGAAAAA
>JBMYOR010000384.1:0-3656 GCA_049599535.1 Bacteroidia bacterium
CGGTATTTGGGATAAAAGCGAATTACTTTTTGGTAATGCTACTGAAATTATACCAACGCTCAATGTAAAGTTCGATTTGGTTTTTATTGATGCCGACAAAGTAAATTACCCAAACTATTTTGATTTAATAGTGCCCAAGCTAAATGTAGGCGGCCTGCTACTTGGCGATAATGTGCTCTGGAGCGGAAAAGTAATAAACCCTGCAAAAACTGATAACGACACCGAAGGAATAAGAGCTTTTAATAGTAAGGTTCAAAATGATTCAAGAGTTGAAAATGTTATAATTCCCGTGCGAGACGGCATTATGGCAGCTCGAAAAATAAAGGATTAATGAAACCAAGTGTAGCCGCAGTAAATATTGTAAAGGTAAGTGCCAACAAAAGTGAGAAAATGGCCGACCTTACTTCGGTTGAAGAACCTTTAGAAATGAGAATAAGCTATGGGAATCTTCAAAACCGTAAAAAAAAGAGCATCTCGGTTACCATGCGCACACCAGGCAATGATTTTGAGTTGGCCATTGGGTTTTTATTTACTGAAGGAATAATTGCAACACAAAAAGCAATAAAAAATATTAGATACTGCACCGAGCCCGAAAGCGAACTTGCGGTAGATAATATTGTAATTGTAGAACTAGAGCCCAATGTAAGCGTTGATATAAAAAAGCTTGAGCGAATGTTTTATACCACATCGAGCTGTGGTGTTTGTGGCAAAGCATCAATAGAGGCGGTACAAAATGCCAACTGCCCTGTAATTACGAAAGATAAAAATCTAATAAAGCCAGAATTAGTATTTGATTTGCCAATTAGACTACGTGAAAAACAGGCCGTTTTTGAACATACTGGTGGATTGCATGGTTGTGCTCTGTTTAATTTTGATGGCAATTTGCAGTTATTACGCGAAGATGTAGGAAGGCACAATGCGCTTGATAAACTATTAGGTGCTGCTATTTCTAATACTACATTTAATATTGAAAAAAGCATTTTGCAGTTAAGCGGAAGGGTGAGCTTTGAGCTAGTGCAAAAAGCAGCTATGGCAGCAATTCCTATAATTACCGCAGTAGGGGCTCCAAGTAGTTTAGCAGTGCAAAGTGCACAAGAACTAGGCATTACCTTAATTGGATTTTTAAGAGAAAAGCATTTTAATATATATACCCATCCCGACCGAATTGATTTAAACTAATTACTGATGAAGCTAAGAATTAAAGGAAACTCAATACGCATAAGGTTATCGCAATCAGAGGTTAACCAATTTGGCGAAAATGAGATATGTTTTGATAAAGTATCGTTTGGCCTAAATGAGCTAACCTACCAACTACACATGGCCGATGTTGACGAAGTAACTACAGATTTTGAAAACAATACCATATCAGTAGCGGTACCTTATGCTTTGGCTCAACAATGGGTAAACACCAATACTATGGTGGGTTTTAATCATAAGCAGACTTATGCAAATAATAAAGAGCTTTTGATTTTGGTTGAAAAAGATTTTCAATGCTTAGCTACAAGGCCAAACGAAGATGAAAGCGATAATTTTCCGAACCCAAGTGCCGGCGAGTTAAAGTGCTAATAACTTGATTTCATAAGTTTTTGGTGGGCTTTAGCATACTGCAAAGCCAAATAAAAAAGGTCTGTTTTCGATAAACGACAAAATTGGTCTAATCCATTGATGCTACTTTGGTGGCCCAATTCAAAGACTTTAAAAATGAAAACAGTACAATCTATTATTACCGATACTTCTGCAGCGGCTCCAAACTTTAATATTACGCCCAATTTAATATTGGCTTTTGGTGAGCGAGCCTTTTTAGAGTCAAGTACTGTTTTAAGTGATTTAAGCCAGCAGCATCCTAATGCTTTAATAGCAGGCTGCACTACTTCTGGCGAAATTGCTGGAGAAAATGTAGTAGATCACAGCGTAGTAATTACGGCTATTGAATTTGAAAAAACCACCCTTAAATGCAATGTGGCCAAACTAAACGGAAGCGCTAACCCTAGCAAAGCAGCAGGAAACGAATTAGCCAACGGTTTAGATAAAGAAGACCTTAAACATGTTTTAGTTTTTTCTGATGGGCTAAATGTAAATGGCACTGATTTGGTGCGCGGTATGGCCAATTCGCTTCCGAGTGGTGTAACGGTAACCGGTGGCCTTGCGGGCGATGGGCCTAATTTTGAAAAAACTTATATAATTGATCAAAACGGTAAACTTAGTTCAAACTCAATAATGGCTATTGGCCTTTACGGAGAAAACATAAAGGTAGGTTTTGGCTCGCGTGGCGGTTGGGATAGCTTTGGGGTAGACAGAACCGTAACTAAATCTGAAGGCAATGTGCTATTTGAGATCGATGGGCAGCCTGCGCTAGATTTATATAAGTCTTTTTTAGGGAGCAAAGCAGATGAGCTTCCGGCTAGTGGTTTATTATTTCCATTAAGCATGCGCGATAAAGAAGATGGAGAACCGGTGGTACGCACCATACTCGGTATAAGTGAAGAAGATAAAAGCTTGACTTTTGCAGGTGATATTCCCGAAGGGGCTTTTGTAAGGCTAATGAAAGCTAATGCCGATAGATTGATAGGTGGAGCTGAAGAGGCCGCTATTACTACCCAAAGTGGCGTAACTGAAAACACCGAACTAGCGCTTTTAGTAAGTTGTGTAGGGCGTAAGTTGGTTTTAAAACAATTGGTTGAAGAAGAAGTTGAAGTGGTATCTGAAGTGCTAGGCAGCCCTACTATTACAGGCTTTTACTCATACGGAGAACTGGCACCTTTTGGTAATAAAAGAAACCAATGCGAGCTGCACAACCAAACCATGACTATAACAACACTTTCAGAAAAATAATAAATTAGTCAATGGCCAATAATTTATCTCACAGATTATTAAAACGGCAAATACGTAAGTTTTTGCCACCCAATTTAAAAGATGGTAATGAGCTTGATGACTTTATAAATGCCATTAATCAGGCCTATATTGAATTTGACGAAGATTTAAAAAGAACAGAGCATATACTTGAAGAAAGCTCTAAAGAACTATTTAAGGCCAACAAAGGGCTGCAAAAAATAGCTGAAGAAAAAACCAAAGAAGCCGAACAAACTGCTAAAAGGCTGCAAACAGTTGCTGACTCTATATCTGAAGTTATTTTTCAAATGAATATGGATGGCACTTGGTCTTATTTAAATAGTGCTTGGGAGTCAATAACCCATTATTCTGTGTCAGAATCGTTAGGTACCACCATTTTTGATTACGTACATCCGCTTGATGTAGAGGGTATACAAGAAGCGTTTTTGCCCATTTCAAAAGGTGAAAAAGAATCTTGCTCAAAAACCATTAGGTTTTTTACTAAAGATAAGGAGATAAGATGGATAAACATTAAAGCTAAACTTACCTATAACGATAAGAAAGAACTGGCGGGATTGTCGGGTTCAATTAGTGATATTACGGCAAATTATTTAACCCAAAAAGAAAACGAGCAGCTAGCCCTAATAGTACAAAAAACAAAAAATATAATGGTACTTACCGATTCAAATGGAAGAATTACATGGGTTAATAATGCTTTTGAAAACCTTACCGAGTTTGCGCTTGAAGAAATTAAAGGTAAGCGGCCAGGGGATTTTTTACAAGGAGAAAATACAGACCTAAGAACCATTAAACGCATAGGTGAGCAT
>JBMYOR010000385.1:0-3652 GCA_049599535.1 Bacteroidia bacterium
TAGTAGTATCTGCGGCTATTAGAATCTATTATAGATAGGTGTATAGAAATTATTCGATGTTATAAAAATAATAGGTTTCCTAAAAACTTAAATTTTTAGGGTAAGAATTCTTATGTCGTCACTAAATAAACCAAATATGAAACAACACATTACCAAATTACTTTTATTAGTTGCGGTGGTATGCCTCGGTTACAATGGGGCAAACGCGCAATTAAGCGGTACCTATACTATAGGTTCCGGCACGGGTTATGACTATGCGTCGGTAGCCGCTGCTGCTTCGGCAGTAACTACAAATGGAGTCAGCGGTGCCGTTACTTTTGAAATAGCCGATGGTACCTACAGCGGTCAGGTATCTTTTGGGGCCATTACAGGAGCTTCATCTTCTAATACCATTACTTTTATATCAGACAGCGAAGATTCTTCAAAAGTTATTATAACGCACAACGGTTCGTATACGGTGTATTCAACTGGAGCCGATTATGTAAGCTTTAAAGACGTAACGATTTCAAACACACGCACAAGTACTTATTATAATGTGTATTTGGCAAGTAGTTCAAATTATTGGTCGTTTGAAAACAGTAGATTACTAGCCAATAGATCGGGAGTTTTTGGCTATAACATTTATTGGAGAGGGAACGAATTTTTAGATGTAATTAATACCCGAATTGTTGGCGGTTACTACCAAATGTACAATTGGGGTAATGGTACTGGTAGCTCAGCTTCTGAAGGATTACACATTGAGAACAGTGAGTTAATAGGTTCAGGTTATTATGCTTTATACAACAGAAATCTTAGAGAAGTAATTATAAAAAATAATAGAATTGACTCAATGCAGCGAGCAGGAATCGGTTTGTATAGCTATTACTGTAACATGGAGTGGATTGAAAGCAATGAAATTATTGGTGCAAATTATGGGTTTTATTGGTTTTATGGTAACACAGTAGGGCCAACTACAGATTCTACAGTGGTAATAAACAATATATCTAAAAATAATGCCATTTATGGGTTTTATGCCAGAGATTTAGATAAAGTGAGTATGTATCACAACGTGTTTGAAGCACCAAGTTCAAGATATGCCTTTTATTGGTATAATTTGCGCAGAAATGATATTTCGTTTGCTAACAATATAGTAATCGGTGGTGGGTTTTATGGCTTTTACGCTTATTTAGGTGGTACATCATACATGCCTAAATTTTGGGATTACAATGATTACTACTTAAATAATTATACTTATTTCTGCTACTTTAATGGGTATTTAAGTGCAAGCTTGGGAGCTTTGCAAACTGCTAATAGAAACTATAATCAAAACTGTGTTAGTGTAGATCCTAATTTTTTAAGTTCTACCAATGGAAGAACCTATACACCCGCCTTAAACAATATTGGAATTGATATGGGGGTTGATACTGATATTGATGGCAATACAAGGCCAAATACTGGCGATCAAGGAAAAGTAGATATTGGAGCAAATGATTTTTATTTATCACCAAAAGATTTAGATGTTTATGAGTTGGTAAGCCCGCTTTCAGTTAGCTTAGGTTCAAACTCTATTACGGCTCAGTTTAGAAACGCAGGTAGTGATACTTTAAAAAACGAAGATGTTTATGTTCAATATTCTACCGATAGTGGTGCAACTTGGGTAACTGATACTATGAGTATTGGCACTCTGGCGCCGGGAGCTATACAACAGTTTACTTTTGATCAAACATGGACTCCTACACGCTCGGGTTATTTTAGAATATCTATTAAAATTAGTCAATCGGTAAATAATGATCCTGATGCTACCGAGCAAGAAGATTATGATGTTTGTTCAGGTTTAACCGGTACATTTACTATTGGAGGTGCAAATGCAGATTACAACAGTTTTGGAGACGCCCTAAAAGATTTGAATTGCGGAGTTGCAGGCCCTATTGAATATACAGTGAATGCAGGTGTTTATAATGAAAACCTTGAGTTTGGGGAGCTATTGGGTGCATCAGCCACCAATACGGTTACTTTTAAAGGGGTAAATCGAGATTCTGTTACAATAAGATCAACAAGTGGCAACACTATTACTTTAAGTGGAACAGACCATTTGTCATTTGAAGATATGACTATTAGAATGGATGGTTCATCAGGATTTACAGTGAGTTTAACCGGATATGCCGATTATAATCGCTTTGAAAATTGTGTTATTTATAATAATACATCTACTATTTCAACCGCGTGTAATCCAATCGTAATTTCTGGTAGTTCTACATCTTACTCATCACGTGGTGCTAGTGGTAATTATAATCAGTTTATAAACAACTCTATTGAAGGTGGTTATTTTGGAGCTTATGTAACAGGTGCTTCTACATCAGATTATGCGGTGGGTAACACTTGGATTAACAACGAGTTTTCAGATGCTTATTATTATGGGTTTTACTCGTATTATGAAGATAGCTTGGTATTTGCCGACAATCGCATTCAAGATTTTAGAAATAGGTTTAACTATAGTGCAATGTTTTATTATACGTCTAATTTTAACATTGAACGTAATTACCTAAAATCTGCCTATGGCTCTTATTTAGCCTACGCTAACTATTATAATTACAATAGTTCAGCCCAATCATTGTTTGCAAATAATGTTTTAATTGGCGGTAGCTCATGGGCACTATACGGTTACTACATGAGGTATACTAACTTTTGGCACAACTCTATTTACGGTGCAGGTACAAGGCTAGTATATTGGTATTATGCATCAAATAATGATATTCAAAACAATATATTTTCTTATGATGGAACAGGTACAGCCCTATGGTTTTTTAATTCAAGTTGGATAAACTGGGATTACAATAACTACCATTTACAAAGTGGTAACCTAGCTTACATTTCAGGTACTTACTATGCAAGCTTAAGTGCGCTTAATGCATTTAGTTCAACTTATAATCAAAACAGTATTTCAGTAGATCCTAAATGGGTTGATGAAGAAGACGATCATCACTTAACCAGCAGTTCTCCGGATTTATTTGGTACTCAGGTAGGTATGAACCTTGATCATGATCAAGATAACAGATGTGTTTTTGCGCCAACTATTGGACCAGACGAAAAAACAAGAGTATCATTACCACCAACAGCTAATTTTTTAACGCCAGATACAGCATGGTTAGGTTCGCCAACCGTATTGTTAAACAGTAATACGGCATCAAAAACATCAGCGGCCCAATGGTGGGTAAATGGTAAAATGGTGAGTGATTCAATACATCTTGAATACACACCAATAAACTCAGGTTTAGATACCATCACCTTAGTAATGGAAAATTGCTCAGGAACCGATACTTTAACTAAGTTTTTATTTGTTAGCCCAATTTTACGTGCTCCAAGTGTAGACTTTAGTGCAACATCAAGAGATATATACACAGGTGATATCATCACTATGTTAGATTTATCAGGCAATGGCGCTACCCAATGGGAGTGGAGCATATCACCAAAAGTGGTTTACGATCCATTCTTATTAATTTGGACAAGAACACACTGGTACAAAAACAATGATTCAACTGTAGCCAATCCACAGTTGTACTTTGATTACCCAGGTGTATACCAAGTAAAACTAAAAGTAGCCAACTCATTCGGAGGCGATTCATTAGTACGAACTGCTTATATCAAAGTACGTCAGAGAGCTACTATGTGTGAT
>JBMYOR010000386.1:0-3644 GCA_049599535.1 Bacteroidia bacterium
TGGATCTGCTAATCCAGTTGCTGATAACACATCAGAAAATGGTAGATTGATTAACCGTAGAGTTGAGATTAAGGTGAAGTAGAGAATCATTAAACTATAATAAAAAAGGGAGCTGTTGTGCAGCTCCCTTTTTTATATTGTATTTCAGTACTGGGTAATACTTACATTGCCTTTTTTACCTTCTTAGCTTTTTTCTTGGCCTTTTTTACTTCGGCTTTGCTCTCGTCTACCGCCAAAACAGCACTTTTAACATCTTTCTTTTTAGCTTCATTTTTTTTAAATGCTTTCTGCGTTTTAGTCAATTGCTTGGCTGCTTTTTCGTGAGTTTTCTTTGCACTTTTAACTTTTTTCACAGCCTTTTTAAGGTCTTTTTCTTTTGACATATTAGTTTGTTATTTATTTCTTTTCTTACGTTACCAAAACGTTACCGCAATATTAACTCAATGTTAAGCAACTCAATATTAAGTTTTAATTCTTAACATTGGCACCTAACTCTGTAACAGCTCTAACCCCTTAGAGAACAGATATTACAACTTTGAGAACACAGAAAATTCTAACCAATATAAATCACATATTTTTACAAAAGCATTATACACAACAATTAAAAAAGTGCATTTTAATTAACTATGCTACCTTTTGGTTTATTTGATTTTTTGTTTGTAGCCTTGGTTTGCAAACCAAGGCTTTTTTCTAAATTTTAAATACTTTATTACTCAATAATTAATTTAGAAAAATAACTTTCGCTTCTACTTGTAATTTTGACTAAATAAACTCCATTCTCTAACATCCCATGTAATGAGATAGCTTTACTTGACATCACTTTACGATCAAAAACTTTTTGACCATCAATTTGAAACAACTCAAGCCTAACTTCACTTTGTAACGAATTCATTTTCAGACTTATTAAACCTTTTGATGGATTTGGATAAAGTGTTACATAACTATTATTGGCAAAGTTGGCACCTACACTTGTTTTTATAAAATACCGTGTTACTGGACCTGTAACATTGCCCGAGCTATCTTTTGCCCAGTATTGCGTATTAAAAAAACCTGTACCAGCCGTGGTATCAATATTACTAGTTGACCAAGTTTTCACTTTATATGTTTCGTTACAAGGATCAATGGCTTTAACCCCTTTGTCCACGTAATGTTCCCAGTTAGCAACTGTATCAACTGAACTCCCTAAAAGCCTCAAAATGGGTGGCGTATTATCAATTACTTTAATAATACTTTTTGCTTTAGAAAAATTGCCTGAATTATCAATTGCGGTTAACTCAAGCACATATTCTCCTGCGCTCAATGTATGATTAGGCCATGTGCCACCAAAAATCAGAGTGTCTAGATCATTTTCTTTTATTTGATACTTGGGAGTAAAAAAATCACATTGTTCTGCATACTGTAAGCTGTCAATATTAATTTTAGGTTTTATGGTATCAAGAATGGTAAATATTCTGAATGATGTATCTCCTGAAATGCATTTATTTCTGAACAAGAAGACTACCTCCTTTCCAGGTTTTGTTCGATTTAGTTTGTAGGTTTTCACCTGATTATTCAAGGCTGTAGCACCTATTTGCCAAAAACCGCTACCAATATCTGGAGCATTTAAATCTAAGTCAAGCGTTAATTCCTCATTTTGGTCAAGATATAAGGTATCACTCAGCTCACTAAATATGTTGTATTTACCAAACCGCTTGCTCAATTCATAGGCTCCGATGGTAGGGCTTTGAAAGCACCTAACATTTCCATCACAATCATAATTAACACCGCAATACCCACCATCATAAATTGGCGCATTGGCCATCTGTCTCAACTCAATTGATTTATTATCAAATTCTGGGTTTAACGAGAAGTTGCTATTGGTTTCATAATAGGCATTTGCACTATCAATTAACGAATAACTGAGTTCACTAAATCCTTCTCTAATTTTTACCAAAACATCATTTGAATAAATGATATTATTTTCAAAGACTTCTCCTTCACATTCAATTGCTTCAATAGCCCAACCCGTACTATCGTTTTGAACTATGTTGTTTTCTACCTGCAAAGCACTTTGGTCTCTAAATAATACCGAAAAGCTATTCGAGTTACTATAAACGGAGTTGTGTAAAAAACGTAAAGAATCACTTTGCTGAAAGTTAAACCATCCCGTTTCTCCTAAATTACCAATATTATTTATGAAATCTATTTTACTTCCATCAAGTTGAACAGCAAGTTCATTAAAATAATTATTTGAAACCTGCACGTTTGTTAGGTTAAAACCTAATACTGCATATCTAACTTTAAGGTCTCCTAAAAACCTATTGGCATGTATGCTAATACTATCACAATCTTGAGTAAAAATGGCATTTGCAGAAAATTTAGAAAACACACAAGAATCAATTGAAATTTTAGATTGTACTACCTGCTTTTCAAATTGAATAGAATTCTTAGCCCCCCTAAAATTACAACCTGTAATTCTACAGTTCCTCATCTTATTTTCTAATAGAATGCAGTTGCCATTGGCATTTGTACTAAAAAAGTTAATCTTCTTAAAAACCAAGTGTGATACACCGTTCAACTCAAGTAGGTTTAAGCCATCACCTTCAATGTTTGCTTCCTGCTCATTGTCACTAATAAACATTATTTGGTTTTCAATACTTGCTCCGTTAATTGCCCCATTAAAGGCTATTTTTTCATTATACACTGTATCAGTTAATCTAAATATTACGGGTGCCTTTACTCCTTGATTATACAAATCATCTACAGCACTTTCTATTGTTGTATAATCTTGCCCTATCGATCCAATTGAATAATTACCAGCCAATTGACCCTTTGCCATATTAGCTAGGCAAATAATAATTGCAACATAAATTATCTTAATTCTCATCTCCTACTTTTTTATTTAGAGCACTTTATTAAACTTAAGGTTGCACTTTATTAAACTCCTTAGCTCGCAACTTTACATAAATTCGCCTTTTAATAAAAAATGCCCTTTACTGATCAAATATATCTCGGACTTCTATTTTTTATAGTTGCCACCCTTTACAGCATGGTGGGTTTTGGTGGTGGCTCTAGCTATTTAGCTATTCTCACCTTTTACATGGCCGATCAGTATATCATTAGGAGCAATGCCCTTGTTTGCAATATTGCCGTAGTTAGTATTGGTACAATTACTGCACTTTTAGATAAAAGCTTAAATCTAAAAAAAGCAGCTTTGTATGTTGCACTTAGTATACCCGCAGCCTATTTAGGTGCTATGGTTCGCCTTTCCGATAGAAGCTTTTTTATCTTCCTGGCGGTTGCTTTATTGCTATCATCTATTGGAATGGTGTTACAAAGTGTTCTAAAAAAAGTGGATGAAGCGCAAACACAAAAATCACCGGTAAAGGCACTAGGCTTAGGCGGTGTCATTGGCTTTTTCTCAGGAATGGTGGGCATTGGTGGTGGTATTTTTCTATCGCCTGTAGTTAACCTACTTAAAATGGAAACCGCCAAAACCATTGCCGGTATTGCGAGCTTTTTTATTTTGGTGAATTCTATTGCTGGTGTTTTAGGACTTGCAAATGCGGGCACCCTAAACTTAGAGTTAAACACAACTTTGGTTCTGATTGGCACCGTAATTATAGGTGGTTTTATTGGCTCAAGAATAAAAAGCAGCAAACTCA
>JBMYOR010000387.1:0-3634 GCA_049599535.1 Bacteroidia bacterium
CCAAATCGGCGCTTCCGTAAGCCACATCCATATCATTTATAAAATCGGTAAGTATAATGTGCTCAGGCAATTTTTTACCAATTCTCTCTTTTAAATCATTTAAGTAGAATTTGCCACACTGCCATAGCAATTGAATGCCTGAATCAATAATTTTATCAAGATTTTGCTCAATAGCGTTGTTTATGGTTTTGGCACCAAGGCTACCGCCAATTACAAGTATAGTTGGCTTTTGTGGGTTAAAACCAAGTTTTTGGGCAGCAAATGTTTTGTTTAATTTTTTAATGTTAGACCTAATGGGATTGCCAGTTTCAACAAGCTTTGTTTTGTCAAAGTATTTTTCCATTTTAGGAAAAGCCACACAAATTTTATGGGCCTTGCCTGCTAATAGTTTGTTGGTTACTCCGGGGTAGCTATTTTGTTCTTGTAGCAAGGTGGGTATGCCTTTTTTGCCCGCCGCAAAAAGTAATGGGCCACTTGCATATCCTCCCACACCAACTGCTATTTGGGGTTTAAAACGCCTTACAATTCCAAAGGATTTTAAAAGGCTTGAAACAACTTTAAATGGTAAGTTTAGGTTTCGTAGCATTTGGCCACGATAAAAACCTGAAATCCAAAGCCCTTTAATTTCAAAGCCATACTTAGGTACTTTTTCCATTTCAATTTTGCCCTTGGCACCTACAAAAAGTATTTCAGAATTTGGGCTAAGCTCTTTAACCCTTTGTGCAATTGCAATGGCCGGAAACAAGTGCCCACCAGTACCGCCACCGCTAATTACCATCTTTATTTTAGGATATGTGCTGTGCTCTATCATATTACTTAGCGGTTTCGGGTTTTTCTGAATGAGCACTAACACTTAGTATTACACCAAGTGCAAAACAGGTAAATACAGTAGATGTACCCCCCATGCTTACCAACGGTAATGATAAGCCTGTATTGGGTAATAAATCAACCACAACGGCCATATGTAAAAAGGCTTGGATTACTAGCAATATGGTTAGGCCAACGGCCAATAGTGCACCGAACGAATTTGGGGTTTGAATCAAAATTCTAATGCTTCGATGAAGCAATAGCAGATAAAGGAAAACAATTAAAAAACCACCGAAAAAACCATATTCTTCAATAATTATGGCAAAAATAAAATCGCCATAGGGGCCTGGTAAAAACCTGCCTTGAATGTTGTTGCCTGGGCCTACGCCAAACCACTTGCCTTGGGCAATAGCAATTTTGGCTTGCTGGGTTTGAAAGGCATCTTCGCCAAAAAAGGCATTTAATCTCGATATCCAAGTGCTTAAACGTAAAAAATCCCAATCAAAAATTTCGGCCAAACCAATTAAGATAAAAAAGCCCACTATGGCTGCTAGTAGTACTATGCCAATGTGCTTTACTTCGGCACCACCAATAAATAGTAAGCCAATACTTGTGGCTAAAAGCATGGCGCTGGTTGAAAAATCTGAAGGTAGAATTACCAAACAAATTACCAATATGGGGATCATTAATGGTAAAAAGCCTTTTTTAAAGTCTTTGATTTCGTCTTGCTTTTTGGCTATTGTACGTGCCAAAAACATGATTAAACCTAATTTGGCAATATCTGAAGTTTGAAAAGTTAAACCCGTGCCCGGAATTCGGAGCCACCTTACCGCGCTGTTAATTTCAATGCCAAACATGTATGTAAGCAAAAGCAATAGAAGAGAAATAGGTAAGAGCACTTTAGAAAATCCTGAATAGAACTTGTAATTGATTTTATGTGCAAAATAGATGATCACAAAACCAATGCCCAGCATTGCAAATTGCTTGAGCACATAATACATGGTGTCACCATCTCTGGCCGATTCGGCAAGCATTTTGGTGCTTGAGTAAATGGCTAGGATACTGAGTAATGAAAGGAGCAGAATTGCACCCCAAATTACATTATCACCTTTTATTCTGTTGAGTAACCAGTTCAATTCAGGTATAAATTTATAAGCTTAATACTGCTTTTTTAAATTGATCTCCTCTGTCGGCATAGTTTTCAAATAAATCAAAACTGGCACAAGCAGGGGCAAGCAATACGTTATCGTTTTTGGCCGATAGTTTATATGCAATTTCAACGGCTTCTTTAATATCTGTAGTTTCAAAAATTTGTGGCACTACACCAGCAAAAGCCTCTACAATTTTTTCATTGTCAACACCAAGGCATACAATGGCTTTTACTTTTTCTTTAGCCAATGCGGTAAGATCTTGGTAATTATTGCCTTTATCTACACCACCTGCTATCCATACTGTAGGATTATCCATACTTTCAAGCGCGTACCAAGCAGCATTTACATTGGTAGCTTTCGAATCATTTATATAATCAACTCCTTTTATTTTAGCAACATGCTCAAGTCTATGCTCAATGTTTTTGTAGTTGGCCAAACTCTCTCTAATTACTTCTTTTTTTACATTAAGGGCCTTGGCTACAATAGCGGCGGCCATACTGTTGTATCTGTTGTGTTTGCCTTTTATTAGCATGTCTTCAACAGAAAATTTCACGAAGTCTTCTCCGAGACCCACGTTCATGTCTACATTGTTCATAAATGCTCCTTTATCTAAGTTTTGATTTTGCGAAAACGGAATAAGTTCAGGCGCCGATTCAATTTCGTTTAGGTGTTTGGTGATGTTTTCATCATCAATGTTATAAATGAATTTATCTGGCGAAATCTGATTATTTGTAATTTTTAATTTGGATTTTATGTAGCCTTCAAAGCCTTGGTATCTATCTAAATGGTCAGGCGTAATGTTTAATAGCACCGAAAGGTGCAACTTTAGTTTATCAATGTCGTCAAGTTGAAAACTGCTTATTTCGAGTACATAATACTCGGTTTGTTGATGGTCTGTTGCAACTTCTCTGGCAAAGCTATTACCAATATTGCCCGCTACTTTTACCTTAAAACCCGCTTGTTTTAATACATGGTAAGTTAGGTTAGTGGTAGTGGTTTTACCATTTGTGCCTGTAATGCCCACTAGTTTTGCATTGGTAAATTGCGATGCAAACTCAATCTCAGAAACCACTTTAGCACCATTGGCTATGGCTTTTTGAATGATTGGAATTTTAGTTGGTATTCCTGGGCTTTTAATAATTAAGTCAGCCGACTGAATTTTAGCTTCGGTATGCTGCATATCTTCAAAAGCGATGCTTTTATCCATTAGCTCACTTTTGTACTTGTCATTAATCTTACCCTTATCGCTTAAGAATGGATTTAGCCCATGCTTTTGCGCAAGTATGGCCGCACCAACTCCGCTCTCGCCACCGCCAAGTACAATTACATTTTTATATGTTAGGTAGGGGTTCAGCTTATCTAAGTTTTAGGGTTATCAAGGTGATCAAGGCAAGAAATATGGTAACAACCCAAAATCGAATCACGATTTTAGGTTCGGGGTAATCTTTCTTTTGATAGTGATGGTGAAGTGGTGCCATTTTGAAAACACGTCGGCCTTCTCCAAACTTTTTCTTGGTGTACTTGAAGTAGCCCACTTGAATCATTACCGATAGGTTTTCAACTAAAAAAACACCGCAGAGCACAGGTATTAACAGTTCTTTTCTAGTAATAATGGCTAAAACGGCAATTATTCCGCCAAGCATTAGGCTACCTGTATCGCCCATAAATACTTGGGC
>JBMYOR010000388.1:0-3633 GCA_049599535.1 Bacteroidia bacterium
AATAGGCATAATACAAAAAAATCAACGATAGCGCTAAAATTACGAGCACCGTAAAAATCTTTTGATTTTTACTCAAGGTCTCATTGAGTTTTGAATTGGCCAGCTTGTTAATTTTAATTTGCTCTTGTAGTCGCTCTTCTTTTTGATCAAGAGCAAAAACTACCTCAAGGGTTGATCTTTGAATATCGCTTTTTGCTAAGCTTAGCGAGTCAGTAGAACTAATTGACCTTTGTAAACAAATCATTGCCGAGTCAAAAACACCTAACTTTTTAAATGCCTTTGCTTTTATTTGATTACTAGCAATGGTATGCACTTTAATATCAAACTTTTTAGCCGAAAAAATAGACCTGTTTGCCGCTAGCACACTTTTATTGTAATCGCCTACATCAAAATAATACTGCGACATGTGATTTAAAGTGAGAATACAATTTTCGTAATCACCATTTTTTCTACTAAACCTTAAGTCATTTTTTAAATCTTTTTCTACGCCATCAAATTCACTTTTTTGCTTAAACCGCACTTGGGCTATATTACCTTTTATCAATATAAGCGTAAAAGAATCTACTATTTGGTAAGGTTTGTCTTTTAAATTATTTTCTAAAACACTAATCCCTTTATTTAAATAAAAAATAGCGCTATCGGGCGCAAAGCTTCTTTCATAGCACAAACCTATATCATTATAATACATGGCTAACCCTTGGTAATTACCTGTTTTTCTCGATAGTCGCGCACAACTTCGGTACGACTCAATGGCTCTTCCATAGCTTTTTAATCCTAAAAAAATATTTGCCGTTGCCGAGTTGTAATTCAAAATATCATAATCACTTGTGTAATTTTTAGCGTATTTTTTAAGTTTTAAATGCGATTCCAGCGCCTGACCAAATGATTTTATTCTAATAAAAATTGTACGAGTTTGAGAAAATAAATCTATTGAATCTTTTTGTGTTAAAGGATAACCGCCGTTTTCAAGTCGGCTAAACCAGCGCAAGGCTTCAATATAATTTGGCTTTCTAACATTTAAAACACCCAAAGCCATAATATACTTTACTTGCTTTTGGGCAACATCTTCATTTTCAATATTTTGTAAAATATAATATTCAATAGAATCTAAATTACTTTGGCTAGTGACACTATAAGTATTTACAAATTTTTGTGCCTGCTCTTTAAAATTTTGCGCCAGCAACAAATTGGCTTCAAAAACTAAAGTTGCAATTAAACTTAATCGTAAAAAAAATGATTTGCTATAAAAAAACAATAGAGTATGGGTGCTTGTGTTTCACAATATTAGCCATTAGGGCAATATTTTGGCGAAATTGCTCATTTGAAAAAGCAAGCATTGCAAACCTGCTTTGTTGTTTAAATATCTTTGTGACTATGCGAATAACTCTTTTATTGTTAATTCTATTAATTGGGCAAGCCAAAGCTCAAAACATGCTGTGGAGCACACCGCAAAAAATAACCAATCGCACCTACTACACCGATATTTTAGGGCAAAACAAATCGGGAATTTACTATTTTCAAACTGCTAAAAATGATAGAAACCGGCACATACTCATTACTTCTCTTAAACATGATATGAAGCTGAAAAACCGTGAAGAGTTTTTGCCCGGAAAAGATCAATTTCTCGAAAAATTAGTGCTTTTTGAGAACTGGGTGGCCATTATTTACTCAGTTAAAGATAAAAAAGAAGGTGTGATTAAGCTATATTTTCAGACCATTGACGACAATTTATCTGAGCAAGGTAGCCCCAAGCTTTTATACTCAATACCAACTACCAACATGCGTACCGACTTTATTAAAGTGGTTCCGAATAGAAACAGAAAAGGTGCGTTAATTGCAATTGCCAATAATGCAGATTCGCTCAACAACAATCTAAAGCTACTTGCCATTGATGAGTTAGGCAATGTGATTAAAAAAGAAAAGCTATTGATTCCCTTTAGCGAAGAGTTTGAATTAGGGCGGCACAGGTTTGTTAACGACAAGTATTTCTGTGTGTTAAAATATGAGCAAAAAGAGAGTCTATTTAAAAAAAACGATTTAAAAATATTGGTAGAAAAAGACCTAAATAGCGGAAAACTTGTTTTGCATGATCTTTTTGATGGCGATAAGCTCACTAACAAAGGTTTTTTTAATTACGACGCAGTAAATAAGAGCTATAATTTTACGTCGTTTTATTTTGACAAAGAAGATACAACCTTGCCCATTGGCTTTTATCAATACCATGTTTCAACCGAAATTGACAGCGCCCACCAAAGGTTTTTATCTTTTCATCCGGTTTACATGGACGAAATTTTTGGTAGGGTTAGAAACAATAACGACATACGATCGCTTTACTTGATGAAAACGGTTAAAAGATCGGACGGTGGCGATATTTTTATTTGCGAGCGAAAGGAAATTGACGAGCAACAATTAGACGATGTAAGTATTTACGGAGTACAGCAATCATATACTCGCTATTACTACTATTACTACGAAATCTCTATTTTATCGGTTAATGCCAATGGTACGCTTGATTGGCATAAGGTGATTAAAAAAGAACAGATATCGCTAAACGACGAAGGCTACTACAGCTCATTTGGTTGCCAAATTACTAATGATAAAATGTACTTTGTGTATAATGATTTGAGCCGTAAAACAAGCAACGTAATGCTTTACGAAGTAAATCCACACGGCCAGGGCGAATCTGATATTTACATAAAAGGCAGCGAACTTGACGGCTACGCAATACCAAAAGAATCGGTACAAGTATCGGCTAATGAAGTATTAATACCCGTAATTAAACTGCGCGAAGGCTTTACTATTTTAAAACTTACTAAATAAGCCAGAACCTATAATTGTGAAAAAAGCTTTTTATTTAGTTTCAGGCTTTTTTTTAGGCCTTGCGCCGTTGATTATTGCCTCAATTATTGGTTTTTTCTTTTATGTTGCTTTTCCTAATGCAGTTGGTATTTCAATAATTATTGTGCTAACCCTTTTGGCTGTTTGGATTGGTATTAACGTATTTAAAAAAGTGTATGTTATAGGCCCTATTGAGTTTTTAACCGCCGTACATGCCACACCTGACCTTGATCAACTAATACCAACATCTGAAAGCAAAACTCGCCTAATTAAACCCGATGAATATGCTCAACTCATTTTAAAAGGCAATCATCTTTTTAAAGGTGGATCGGTTAGAATTTTTGGCGAGTGGTTTTCTCCACCGCATAACAGTAAGTTATTAATTAAGAGCGCAAACTTTACTAGCGATTCGAATTACCTAAGCCTTAAGCTCTCTAATAATACTTTACTCGAAATTCAAAACCCTATAAACCTTTTTGAATCAACAACTTTTTTAAAAATTAGTGATGCCCAAAAGGTTAAAATAACTTGGACTGAAAGCCCCGAGCAAACAACTGCATATACAATTGAGTACATCAAAAAGGCTGACTCAATAAAAACAATTCAGCAAAACATTAGTACAAAAACGCCCAATGTATCAATTGGTAAGCCAGCACTAATTATTTACAGTTAAAAAAAAATAATAATATAAAATGTCGCGAATTAGCGATTTGCGATTTTTTTTACAAAAAAAGTAAAAACGGTTTCAGTTTCATTTTGACTGAAAAATCTTTTCAATACTAATTCTATACTATT
>JBMYOR010000389.1:0-3630 GCA_049599535.1 Bacteroidia bacterium
GTTCCCTTCCATTCCGACTATTTTCGGGAGGTTAGGGATGGGGCAAATACAGAGCTTTACGCAAGTTTTGGGTGTGAATTAAATTTTTTGTGGTACAAAATCGGGGAATCATTTAAGTTTTTAAATAATAGCTACTTTGCAAGTAGAAAAAAAACAGATGTTAATGAAAATAAGAGGTACACGTAAACAAAAATTGGTTTTGACGCTTTTAATAGCCTTGTGTTTGGTTTTTGCCAGCTTTACCAAATTTCAAAATAACGAAGGTTATGATTTAAAAATAATTCAAGGCAATAGAACTTTTCAGTTAGAACCACAAGATGAAGTTATTTTAGAAAAAGCACCATTTGCTTTTGAATTTACTATGCCAAAAGCAAAAATGGAAAGCCTTCAATTTCATATCGCTACCAAAAATAAAACCTACAAAAAGTATTTAAAAGGAGTTTTACTTGACGAACTTGAGCCTTTTGATATCGGTAAAGCCATGTCAGTAAAGGTGAATGCTTACACAAAACTTGATAGTTCAATTATTATTAATAATGATGACAATCAACCTTTTATGTATAATGGTAAGGATTTTACAAGTTTTCATAAAATGGACTCAACTCAAAGCCATTACATTTTTACTTATTATATAAATGAGTTTTACCATATTAATGGAGATAATAGGAATAGGTATTCGACTGATGAGTTGCCTTTTAAAAAACTATTTGTAATTACTCAATTTGACGTAAATAGTACAAAATGGAAAAACTTTGGAGTTTTACCATTTATTATTAAGTGGAAGTAATTTAGGAAAAAATTATAAGGGTATCGAGAACTTTGCTATTAAGTGACAAAATGAAATAAAGTCTCCTTTTATTAATCAGAAACAAATGATTTCAATTACCCGCAAAATTCTGAATTGATTTTAAAATGTGAAACGTAATTATCTCATGCATTATCTAATAGCAGATAAAATGTATTACGTTATTTTTCAATGTAATGCAGCCGTAGTGATTTGTTTATGGCTTTAAAAAGCATAATTTATATACTTTCAATAAAAGCTTCAAGTGAGTTATTGCTTAAATTAATTTTCTTTTTAAGCCTCTGTTTGGCTTTTGTGATAGATTCAGGGCTAACACCTCTTATTTGGGCTATCTCTTTACCGCTCATCCCAATTTTTAAATAACTGCAAAGCTCAATTTCGCCAACAGTTAAATTTTTATGCATTTGAAATAGTCGTTCTTTAAAGCTACTGTTTACTATATCAATGTTTTCTTGCAGGGTAATCGCTTTTTCTTCAATAATATTTTGTTGATTTAATTCAACTTCAAGTTGTTTTAGAGCTTTTTTAATATCGTTTGCTTCTCCCTTTTTAATGCTAGAAAGTCTTTTGATAATTGATGCGTTCCATTCTTGTTTCTTTTTATTATAAATAGCCAAATTGGTAATATCTTCACTTTTTTGTTTAAGCTCAGATTGTAGTTGTTGTTCTTTTAGTTTTTGGTTTTCAATTTCGAGCTTTGACACCTCTGATTGTTTGGCAAACAATAGTTTTCTCTTTTTAAAACGCTGTAAAATCATTACTAAAAACAACAACGAGATAGACAGCAGCGAAGCTCCAATAAGTAAGGTAAGTTTATTTTTACGCTTGGTGTTTTTTAATTCAAGTTCTCGAGACTTAGTTTTAAGCTCATTTATTTTTTTAAATTGGTTAAGTGCCTGTTGCTTATAGCTTACAGCACCATTTTTATTTTGGTTAATAATACCGTTTAGGCTTGTAATTAAGCTATCACTGTAAGCAGTGTATAAGTAATTAAATTTATCTTCGGTAATAAGGTTAAGGTCTTTTACTTGTAGTAAAGTCGATAAAAAATTCTCGAATCTTTTGTTAGAGTTTCTAAGTCTAGGAATTGATACTAATACTGAATCTAATATCTTTTTTATATTTTTAGTATCGGCCAATTCAAGCTTCTGAAATAATAAAGATTTATAAAAAAGCGGTTTATGCTCTTTGTAAATACAGTTATTATTTTCAATGTTTCTAATGGCTTTTTTTAACTGTAAAATTGATTTTGAAATATTGCCTTGTTCATAATATACCTTGGCAATATTTGAAATAATTAATGACTTAAACCTAGTTTGCCTGTTGTTATTGGTATCTAAAATTTGTAGCCCTTTTTTGTACGAATAAAGTGCAGAGTCAGTTTGGCTAAAGTGAGCAAAAGCTAAGCCAAGATTGTTTAATGCCGAGGCATGATAAAGCGGTTTTTTTACCCTAGAAATATGTTTAATACCAAGCCTAAAATTTTTGAAACAGCTGTCTTGATTATCGCTTTGTAAAAAGTAGGAACCTATTTGCCCATATTTTAAGGCAACTCCAAAGTCAGATTCTGTTCTAACTTTTTTAGCATGAAATATAGCATTGTGCAATTGATTACAAGCTTCTTGATTATCACCAAGGTGATGTAGGGTTGTAGCAAGTGTTACATGATATACTTCTTTTTCAATTGAATTAAGCGTGTTAAAATCAATGCCTTGTTGTAAATGGTATAAATAGTCAAGTGCATCAACGTAATAAAACGAATCGATTAATTCTCGTGCATAATCTACTTTTAACTGAAAACTTGATTTAGCAAATGCGCTAAGGTTAGCAACAAGTACCAAAAGGGCAATTAGAGCAAACCTTTGCAAAGCGCTAAGCTATATTGGTAAAAACAGCTTGTACATCATCATCTTCGTCAAGCTTGTCTAATAATTTTTCAATTTCAGTCATCTGCTCATCATTAAATTCAACTTCAGAAACCGGCAAACGTTTAAGCGCTGAATTTTTACACTCAATTCCAAGGTCTTCAAATGCTTTTTGCATATTACCAAATGCGGTCCATTCGGCGTAGGCATAGTATGAACCCTCGTTTTCTTCCAACGTTTCTAGTCCGCCATCAATCAATTCCATTTCAAGCTCTTCGGGGTCTTTACCTTCAGGCATCTCAAATTCAAAAACTGCCTGGCGGTTAAACATAAACTCTAAGGAGCCATTTGGCACAATACCTCCACCAGATTTATTAAAGTAGCTTTTTACATTGGCAACAGTTCTTGTGGTATTATCAGTGGCACACTCCACAAAAACTAGTACACCGTGCGGACCTTTTCCTTCATAAGTTATTTCACTATAGTCTGCAGCATCATTGCCTAATGCACGTTTAATAGCGTTTTCGATATTATCTTTAGGCATATTTTGAGCCTTGGCATTTTGTATAGCCGTTCTCAACTTTGAGTTCATTTCTGGTTCGGCACCGCCTTCTTTTGCCGCTACCGTTATTGCCTTGGCCAATTTTGGAAAAACCCTAGACATTTGCCCCCATCTTTTTTCCTTTGCCGCTCTTCTATATTCAAATGCTCTTCCCATTTAACTTATTTTTTGCTGGGCAAATGTAAAAAATAGACTTTCAATTCTGCCTTAATCAAAGTTTAGAGTGCTTACTTTAAAAAATGTATTTATTAATTTTATTAAAAAACGCAATTAGGTTTTTAATCCAATAAATGGCTAAGTAAATCCGCTGATGATCAAATAAAGTACTTTTGATAAATGACCAAATATTTTAAGTGGATTAAAAGACTTGTGATTTTATTTATCGCCATATGTTTTAT
>JBMYOR010000390.1:0-3628 GCA_049599535.1 Bacteroidia bacterium
AATATAGTTCAGTTTACTTGTAAACATGCGGAGAGTCAAATATGATTAATTATGTAAAAAGGCAATTTTATTTTATAATAAAATACAAGTGTAGATAATTAGTTTTAGGTAAAATGAGTGCAGTAATTGAATTTATAAAAGAATCGGCCCACAGTTTGGCGCTAGTAAGTCGATTGCAAAAAATTGGTGAGCTAAAGCTCGAAAACGCAAACCAATTTAGCAATGCGCTTTATCACTACAACTCAAACTACAGTTTTAGCGTTTTGCACTTGTGCAATAGGTCTCAAGAGCTATTTAAGCATGAATACACACAGTATTTTAATAAGAATAGCAACGAATTTGTAAATCATATTTACGGAGCCTTTACCAATGAGTTTATATTACCATCAGTGGTAAAATATTGCTCAAACAGAAGAAAAATTGGGCAAAGCACTGCATATTTTAGCGAAATGCTTACGCCAGAGCACAAAAGCTTTAAATGGTTTATTACAGTTACTTATGTGCATAATCAGCATATAAACTTAAATTATACCATAGCGCTCAATCAAATTGATGAGCAGTTTAGCCGCCAGTTTGAGAAAATTGATTTTAAGAATTTTTTTAGTTCATACGCTGATTTTCAGTTGCTTACTAAAAAAGAGAGTGCAATTATTGATAAACTGCTAGCGGGCCAAACACGAGAACATATAGCTGCCCAAATGCGAACAACTACTAGCACCTACGATTCTCATGTAAAAAATATAAAACGAAAACTAAGGGTTGATAGCCTAAACGAGGCGCTTTTGTTAAACAATAGCATGAAACTATAATATGAATCATGATTTAATAAACCGCTTTAAGTCTATAATAAAACAAAACCCTGATGTTGAGTTAGATAAC
This sequence comes from Bacteroidia bacterium, assembly GCA_049599535.1. GTDB lineage: Bacteria > Bacteroidota > Bacteroidia > CAILMK01 > JACPUW01 > JACPUW01. The sequence goes on from JBMYOR010000390.1 coordinate 880, forward strand.
TACCAAAGATTTTCTGAAATACAACAACTGCTAAAGTTTTTAAATAGGTTTTGCAGAAAGGCCGAATCTCAGAAAATAATCACTGCACTTGAAAATAAAATGCAAGAAAATACTGATTTTGATAAAGATTTTTTAATACAAAAACAAAGTACAAAACTTAAAAAATCTGCTTTTTTACTGTGTATGTGTGTATCTAAAGATTTTAAAGTGCTAAAAGTTGCCATTAATTGGACTATGCCGCAATTCGAATTACTTAATAATAAAATTCAAGGCAAAAGGCATGAAATTGATGCAATAAAAAAACTACTTAGCTTTAAAGAGCTTGAAGTAATGCGCTTTTTAGCAATGGGTAAAAAGCGAAATCAAATTGCTGAATTAATGTATATATCAGTTTATATTTACGATAATCATAGGCGCAGTATTAAGAAAAAATTAAATCAACAGCAGTTCGTCGATATTTTAGGAAGTTTAAAAGATAGTATGAGTGGGTTGGGCGGCAACTAGTCAAATTAGGGGATTTTTTAATCCAATTAATTCAGATTTCTTTGCTCCCGCAACAGCTCATATAGAATAATAATAATTAGTTCTATAACCGTTTAAGGATTTAATAATGAATAAAGCAAAATTTTGGCTGATTTTGCTAGGCGCTAACGTAGTGGTATGCTTGGGATTATTGGTTGCCCTACTCACGTTTAAGGCTCAAGAGCATCAGCTTGACGATCAGATTATTTCGTCAAAAATTCAGATTGTAAAATCAAGTATTAACAGGTAAATTATTGATAATGAAAAAGAAACTCGTACCCACCCTTATTGTTACCAATTTGGTAATTATTGCCCTATTTTTAATGTCGAGCACCGGCATACTCATTAGCACCGGCACCGGCAACCCCGATGGCAGCGCTATGTTAGAGATTAAAAGCACCGATAAAGGCTTTTTGCCCCCACGACTAACCACTACACAGCGAGATAATATTAGTAGCCCAGCTGAAGGCCTCATCATCTTTAATACAACAACTGATGGCCTTGAGCAATATAACGGAAGTTCTTGGGCTAGGTTAGTTGATAATGATGTAGCGCCTGTAAGGTATAACGGAAATTATACGGGTAACGTTTCAAATCAAACATTAACAACTATGAATTTTGGAAATAAAGTTTTTGACGCAGATAATTTGGTAACAACAGGTAGCGGCTGGAAATACACAGCCCCAAAAGATGGCTATTATAAAGTAAACGCCGCGGTTTTAGTTAATCAAGGCACATATGATAATGATTTTGATTTCTCAATTAATGTAGATGGAATTAGAAAAGCGCATTTGGCTAACGTGTCAGAAAAAATGATGGACAATTCAAATGATTATGTCCATTTATCCGGATCTGTTTTAGTTTATGCAAATGCCAACGACGATATTAATCTAACTCTATGGCATAGAACCGGATCTACCAGATCTATGAGCACTAATGTTAACGCTAACTATGTAGAAATCGTTTTTGTACAACCATAAATTAAGAATCATGAAAAACAAACTCAACATATTTCTTATTGCCAGCAATGTAATCATCATTGCATTGTTCTTAATGTCAAGCACCGGCATACTCATTAGCACCGGCACCGGCAACCCCGATGGCAGCGCCATGTTAGAGATTAAAAGCTCTGACAAAGGTTTATTGATACCAAGAGTAGATTTAGACGATATTAGCTCAAACACCAGCCCTGTAAACGCACCTGCCGAAGGCCTATTGGTGTACAACGACGGCGGCGACCAAGCCGAAGGCTTTTACTACTGGGACGAGGACCACGACCAATGGAATTCTGTAGTTAATGAAGTAAAGCCGGTTAGGTATCATATGCCATCGAATGCATCTGTATCTACTGGATGGAATAGAGTTAATTTTAGTGCATCCACTTTTGATAATAATTCAACTTCGCCCGTTTCTGTAGGGTCAAATTGGGCCTATACAGCACCAACTGATGGATACTACTCTGTTAAATCACAGCTTTATTTTAACATTGGTTCCAGTACAAATGCATGGTTGATTTTAAATCATAATGGTGCAAGAAAGTATTATATGGATGTGCATTCCAGTAAGTCTTTAAACAGTGTAAACAATGCAGCTCAGGCCATTGGTTCTGATATTGTGTACTTAGAAAAAGGAGACTACGTTTACATCGATTTTTATGCAGGCACCTCAGGCACTTTATTCGGAGGTGGGCCTCACTGTTCTGTAACTATTTCTTACGAAGGCAACTAAACCAATCATATTATGAAAAGAATTTTACTCAATATATTTTTTGTTTTAGGCTTTGCGGCTATGGTTTTGGGGCAAACCCAAGTGGGTAGCAAAATATTTGGTGATGGTCAGTTAGACGAATTTGGCACAGGAGTATCGCTTTCGGCTAATGGAGATACTGTTGCCGTGGGAGCAATGGACTGGTACAATACACAAGGTCCAGGCTATGTAAAAGTGCTCTATAACAATAGCGGTACATGGACTCAAATTGGTTCAAATATAGTTCTGGGTAGTAATGGAGATCGATTTGGCCAAGTAGTAGAACTTTCGGCAAGCGGAAAAAGAGTAGCTATTGGATCTGATGACGAAGTGAGTGTGTACGAATGGAATAACTCTAGTACCAGTTGGGTGCGTATGGCATCATTCAGTGGAGTGGGCATTTCACAATTAGGATCCCGAAATCAAACATGTATGGCTTTTTCTGCTGACGGAAACTCATTAATAGTGGGTGACCCAGAAT
>JBMYOR010000391.1:0-3627 GCA_049599535.1 Bacteroidia bacterium
GAAGAAAACAGCGAAGAGCAAGTAAAAAGGGGGTTGATTACTTTGATTCGATAATCTATCCCTAGCTCGGGGTTTAAACCCCGAGCTAGGGATAGGTTTATTTTTTCAAATTCTTATATTCGAAATATGAAATGGCTAGTTGTACTCTTTTTTCTGCCGTTCTTTTCTTTTGGGCAAATTCATAGTTTAGATTGGTTTTGCCTTGATGAAAACAAAGGATATAATAGTTCTGCTTTATGGATAGATGAAATTGGCAACGCTTATTCGATTGTGAATACCAATAGTGACTCCATTCGAATACGTAGAAATAACAAGAACATGACCTTCAACAAAAAAGGTCAGTATCAAATAATAAAAGAAGACCTAAACGGAAATATTTCTTTAGTACAATTCATTGCAAATGAATTTACAGGCAACCCACCTCGATTCTATATGGGTAAGAATAATATTTATCTAGTTTGGGACATTAATGACAATTCTGTTGACTCATTATCAGACACATTGCATGTTTTAGACACAACTATAATTTTCACTGATAAACCTCAGCAGCAATATCCAGTTCAAATTTTGAAGGTTTCAAAAACCCTAGACAAAATTCATTCTTATAGGTTGCTATTGACCGAAAGCAATTTTGCTTCTTATTCATTCGCACGAGCCGAAGAAAATTCTGATGAGAATCTGGTTTTGTTCTTCAACAGATATAATGCGATTAACAGCCCTAAAGACTCAATTGTTATTGAGAATAAAACGCTCAAGTATGGGTTAGCCGAACATGGAAGAGACATGGTTTTATTAAATGAAAGGCTTCAATTTATAAACGCCGCTAAATTTGAAAGATATATTCCTCCGCTTAATGGGAGTAGACGCGTTTCGTGGAGTACGTATAGTATCAACCTTTTTATTACCGATTTAGAAAATTCAAATGGAGGAAAAGGTGAATATTTATTTGGTAATGTATCAAATGACTTAACCATAAAAAAAATTGACACAATTACCACCAACTTGAATTTGCGTAATGTTCAAAATGAGCAATGTGAAGCATTTGGCAAGCTTTATTGTGTTGGAAAAACAAGAGATCGAGAAATTACACTAAACGACAAAACCATTTCAAATGATTTTGAAGGACTTACCACCGTTTTGTTTGTAATTGATAGTACAGGAGAAACCTCATATCTAGGACAGTTTGAAGGCTCCCTAAATCCAATCATTACGCATCATAATAATATTCTTTGGTTGAAAATTCCATCAAGGAAAAGATTATTTAATTTCATGGGGCAATCATTCGAAACAAGTCATTGGAATTCTTTTGAGCGCCCAAATCAAGTTTCTTGGTACATAGCACTTAATGAACATAATAAAATCGTAAAGCGAATTAATGGGGCAACCACTGACTTAACACCCCTAATATCACCACCATTATTCTACAAAAACACAATAACTGATATTAACTATGCCACTAATTACTTCCATTCTCCAAATAGTAACTTAACTTTTTCATACAACGATTCTATATGGCAATTAGGAATATTTAAAACACGTCTCACTTACTCTGTGTCCCCGCAAGTACGCCCAAAGCTGTCATTTAGATACATCAATTGCAATTCAATTGAAATCAATTATAATAAAACTGATGCCGATCACTTCTTGATTATTCATTCAAGTGATACAAGTTTTAGCTTGCCAAATGACAATGAAAGTTATAATTATTCTAATGACTATTTAATTGCGCCAAAACTTGGCAATGATCGAATAATATACCAAGGAGCGGACTCTTCAATCACGGTAAAAAACTTACTTTCTAACCGAAAACACTATTTCTTGATTGTACCCGGAAATGGCGTTTCAGGGGCTACAACCTACAATGTTGATTCAGTAGATACCATTGAAGTTTTTATACCCGCAATTTCAAAGGCTCAGCTAAGTATTTCACCTTCAAAAGACACTGCATCTTGCCAAAGCGACACCCTTTTCGCCAATGCTACAAGCAATTACCCTATCAGATGGATGGATGGTAAAACCGAAAACCGACGTTTTATGCCTGAAACGGGAACTTATTACTTTACCATTAAAGACAGTCAAGCATGTGTAGTGAGTAGTGACACGGTGACCATTACGAAATATCCCATGCCAGAGATTAATCGAATTGTTGCGAGCCAAAAGCTGCCATTTTGTATAGGGGATTCTGTTTGGTTTGCTGCCAACTCTTTTGCACTTGGCGCACATCCCGATTCTGCTAAGCATGCTTCAAAAGCTATGGAAACAGGTTGGTACACTGTAAAACTCACCAATCGATTCGACTGCCAAAGCACCGATAGCATTTATGTAGAATTCGGCCAAAAACCAACTTTCAAATTCTTACAAGACAGCGTGCTTTCTTTTGATAATAAACTAAGGCTCAATTATAACACCAATGCCGATTCACTGCTTTGGGTTTATGGTGTAGATTCTGCAAATGGCTATTCCAATTATATTGTTTCTGATTCACAATACTTGTTCGTAAACGCCATTGACGAAAGCGGCTGCAACATATGGGATAGCATTTTAACCATGTATCAAGAACCCATTTCTGAAGCATTTCCAAATGCTTTTTCACCCAATGGTGATGGTGTAAATGATATATGGTATTTCTTGCACCCCGATACGGCAGGCAATTTGATCATTTACGACCGCTGGGGCGGCATAGTGCACCACGGCCCAAACCGCTGGGATGGTAAAAAGAATGGCGAGACACTACCGCTTGGGGCTTATCGCTATACTTTTATTTATGAAGAAAACGGCGAAGAGCAAGTAAAACGGGGGTTGATTACTTTGATTCGTTAAAGCAAATCGCCGCAGGAGCGGCTTTAGAAGTGCTACTCACGACGCAAGAGCGTCGCGAGAGTATTCATTCTGTCGCGACGTTCCCACGTCGTGACGAGATTTCAGGTGACGCTCCTGCGTCAACCATTACAAAAGTTTATTTCAACTTTCTTTTCTCAGGACTTTGCCTATTAGAAAAAAATGAAACAATCTCAATTCTATCTCTATTTACCCTATAGTACACAGTATTAAATCTAAGAAGAACCGCTTTCCTTATATTTTCAATATCGGATAAAGGGAATATCTCAGGAGATTTTGAAATCAATTTAATGATTCTTTCAATTTCAACAGATAGTGCATGCAGTTCTTTTGCGCTAAACTTTTGTTCTAAATACTCATAAGTCGCCTCTAATTCAGCCAAAGCATTTGGAGTCCATCTTATTTCATAGCCACTTTTCATAAACCTTTCTTGCCTCAGCATGAGATATGGTGTTGCCGCTATTAGCTTCGGCGATACCTTTTCTAATTGAATTTTGCTCCGCTTTTGAAAGAGCATCTAACTCATGGGTTAAATCTTTGTTTCTTAGCTCCAAAAGCTTTTCAATCATCACTTTATCTTCTAAGGATGCAAGCCACTGAATAAGCTCAATTTTTGAATTTTGAATATCAATGTCCATAAATCAAAGATAGAAAGTTTTATTCGTGTAACCCTGTATTTTAAATCATTGGCCATCCCTAGCTCGGGGTTTAAACCCCAAGCTATTGATAAGTAGGCTCGTTACTAATTACTATTTTCTCGTTACTCCTTCCTTATTATTGCGCCGCCAA
>JBMYOR010000392.1:0-3623 GCA_049599535.1 Bacteroidia bacterium
CATGGTCAACCAAGCAAAAGGGTAAAAGCATAACCATACATAAAAATGGCTGGTATTGGGTAGAATATACTGCCGGCTATGCAACAGTAAGAGACTCAATAAGAATTACCAAAAAGGTAGGCACAAGTAATTTAAAACTCTTTAAACCCAACTTAAGTGCTTGTAGCGATAGTGTTGAGTTAAGCCTTGATAGTACAAAATTTAGCCATTTTAAGTGGAGCACAGGCCATACAAGTTCATCAATTTTTGTAAAGAAAAAAGGTACATATACAGTTAGTTTTCAAAGCAAAAATGGCTGCTTACACAAAGCTTCAACCAAAGTAAAATTTCCGAAGCCTTGGGTAGAAGTTATTGATTCTCAATACTGCTTTAGACAAAAGCGACAAGCCCTAAAAGTAAAAGATGGTGAGTTTGATTACATAATATGGCAAGGCGTAAAAGATGATTATTATTTTGGTATAGGAGATAGTGCATCACTTTGGCCCGGTACTAAATGGGATAGCATAAGAGCCCACGCTTATTTAGATGGTTGTGTATTTACAGATACGCTTTTTCTTAGAATATATCCACGGGGTATTGTTGATCTTCCCTTTGATGAAATGGTATGCCAACCCAATTACAGACGATTTATTAATCAGGCAGAGGGTAATAGTCATGCAGGTGCCAATACCAAAATACTATGGAGCACAGGGAGCACAGATTCTTTTATAAATATAAACAAGGCTGATACCTATTGGGTAAGAACAGAAACGGCCAACGGCTGTGTGTATAACGATACGGCCTATTATGGATACGATCCATTTACCATAGATGATTATTTGATTTGCCGTGGAGATACGGTAACCGTAGATATATCTAACCTACCCTTTGGTAAAGGCAATGAGTTTCCGGCTACAGGTTGGTATTACGAAGACGAGAGATTGTGGGAGTATGACATTTTTAAACGTGTACAGTTTACCAAAGAAGGTGAATATAGAATGACAAGCGTAATTCGTAATAAAGAGCACGTTCCACGATACTCATGCTTTATTACAGACACTTTTACCATAACTTTTGATAGCATAAAAAAAGTTTTGCCAAACGATACTACCATTTGCAACAGAGATAACTACATAATATGGCCACGCGAACAATTTGATAGCATGGTATGGAATATGGCAAACGATTCAAACAGCTATTTACGCATAAAGAAACCTTATGGAGACTATTCAGTTATTGCCTACCGCAATGGTTGCAGTGCCAAAGACTCAATTTCCATTAATTTCGATTCACTTTATTATAAAATTAAAGGAGCTGCCACCATTTGTAAAGGAGATTCAGTAGTTATAAAAATCAAAACAAAAAATAATTTTATTTGGGAAAATGGGTCAAGTGATTCAATATACCATGCCAAAGCCGGAATAAACCAAGTTTATATTTATAATGAAGCATGCGGCGTTAACGCTCAAAAGATAATCTCAAATTACGTGCTTGATACTTTGGTAAATCCATTTGCACAAGACACCATGTGCTTAATTGATTCGCCAGGCATTAAAAACCCCAACCCACAAGCATGGTTCATATTAAATGGAGATAGTATAAGCACCCAACAACTTGCATTAAACAAAGCTGGGTTTTATCAAATTGAATATAAGAACCAATGTTTCTCGTTTTCAAAAGAAATATTGGTGCGTGATGATTGTTTGGTACTGTCAATACCAACTGCCTTTAGCCCAAATGGCGACGGTGTTAATGACACTTTCAAAATTGAGGGTTTAGATTATCGTGAATTTACCTGTACGGTTTTTAACAGAAATGGCCAAAAAATAAACATGGCCACAAACCCAAAATCAATTTGGAGTGGATATCTAAAAAACGGTGAAATAGCGCCAATGGGTAGCTACTATTTTGTTGCAAAGGCAATTGACCATAGTGGTAAAGAAAAACTAATTAATGGTGTATTTACATTAATTAGATAATCGGAACACCATCCTATTAATGTGTTTAAACTTTTCCAAAGTTCTCTCTAGCACTAGCAGTGTTTGCAATACCATTTCGTCGTAACCTGCTTCAATAACTTTGGAAAAGTTGGTCAAAGCCACCCAACCAAACCTGACAGGTTTGTATTGAATTAAATGCACTAAAACAACTAAATTTATAATCCTTTAGCCAGTAGAAACCTTATCAGGTTTAACAGGTTTAATTCTACGACTCGCCAATAACCACTCTAAAAATAAACCCTATACTGCGCCACTGGCAAAAAGCCCAATTGGTATAGCTCCTCTACTTCTCGCTTTTCGGCGTTGTATTGAATGGTAAAAACGTTATTTCTCGCTGTTACGTTCTGTAGCTCAACTGCCAACTCATGGGTTACTTTTTTGCCATTTCTTTTTAAACCCAGCCTTATATCAAAACGCATGTAATCATCAAATTGAGCTTGAAAAGTTTGGGTTTCGTCAAGAATGCCGACGCCTAGCAAGTTTGAAAGCTCTAAATCAAAAGGTGTGTATCGCTGCCCGCCATTAAGTGTAAACCTTGCATTTGATGTAAAAACCCATTTACCGCTTTGTTCTTTTCTAGCGAAAAGCTCACTTTCATAACCCACCAAAGCGGTAAAATTATAATTACCATTAAAGGCCGTATTGTAAGTATTGCCATCGCTTGCCGTGTACTTGCTTTCAAAAAGTGAAGCGGTGAGTAAGTAGTAAAAGCCTTTGTCTAAGAATCTTTCTAAGGTAAGTTCAAGACCATAGTTTTCCCCTGTTCCTTCATTTACCAACTCCTCAGGAAAAAAGAAATAGAAGTTGGCGCCTTGGTTTAATACCGAATAGCTTGAAGGATTAGCGTCAACAGGAATATCAAACAAATACTGATAGTAGGCTTCAAGCTTAATTCTAGTAACTGAATTGATGCTAAAATCATAACCTGCTACGTAGTGATCACTTTTAATGAACCCTAAATTATCGTTTAAAAAGCCTTCATCTTCACGGCCTTCGGCTTCAGTAAAATAGAAACTGATTGGTGGCACTTGAGAATGCCTGCCATAGGCCAAGCTAAAACCACTGCGCTCGGTAGCCTGCCATTTTATTCCAATTCTAGGCTCAATAGAAGTGGCATTATTGTATAAAAACTGCTGAATATGCACGCCAGTATTAAATACCAATCGTTGCGATGCCTTGAATTGCCAATGCGCAAAAGGTTGCAATAAATAAGTAGCGCCTCGGTAATCAGTTTGCTGAAAATAATCATTGAGCGCATTGCTCCAATAACGTTCATCAAGGTTAAAAAGCAGTCGATCAAAATAGCCACCTGCTCTTATAAAATGTCGACTATTGAACTTATGCTGAAAAATAGCAGCTAATGAGTTTTTGCCCTGTCCGCTCTTGTTTTCATAGGTGGTAAAGGCATTGTTTTCTAAATCGAGCGTATCGTTTTGAATATTATTTGCCGAATACTGCGAACTCAAGATGAATCGAATAAAGCTCTTTTTGCCAATTAGCTGCTTGTGCGAAATGCCAATTGAGCCCATTCTAGTTCCATAGTAAAGGTTTCTACGTCCTGGCACAAAAATATCTTCGCCATCGGTCTCTTCGTTTAAAAATGAAATAGTGCTTATGCCGCCCAAACCATAAATGCTAGTTTCA
>JBMYOR010000393.1:0-3619 GCA_049599535.1 Bacteroidia bacterium
AGGTTCTTTCCTCCAGCCTTTTTGCCTCAAGATGCTTACCAATTTCTTTAAAATAACTAACTTGATGTCCTAAATCTATTCTTATCTGATCCATTGCCTTCATTAATACATCATTTTGAGTTGCGAACATGTTAGCCGGATAAATAGTAACAGAATCCATTTTTATCTTAGATCCTTCTGTAAATTCAATTATTGATTCTATTTCATCACCAAAAAAATCAAATCTTATTTCCACAAAAAAACACCTTTAAAAAAACAACTTTTTCTGATATTTAATGCAACAACTAGATCCATATAATTTTCATCAGGTACATTATTTACAAAACGATAAAACAAAAGGCCGCTATTTACAATAACGGCCTTTTGATTATAAGTTTAAAATCAGACGATTTGTATGTACTAATTTCTCATATACAAAACTGTCTTGCCTTTTGGATTTGATATTAAATAAGTACCCTTTTCGAGCTCAGAAACATTTAGCTGATTGCTATTTTTATAAGATTTAATTAAAAAACCACTGGTGCTAAAAATACTGTAATCATCAGTTGCCGAAAGCGAGATTAAATTACTTAATGAAGGGTTTGGCCAAATAGTAAATGCCTTTAACGCTTCTTGTTTAAAGTTTAAAGTTCTAGTACCAGAAAAATCAAACTGGCCATTGTAGTCAACTTGTTTTAAACGGTAGTACACTTGAGCTGTTTGCTTAAGGCTATGAGCTTCAAGCTTATCAACAAACTGATAATTAGTGGTTTCAAGGGTTGTTCCTTGGCCTTGTACTTCGCCAACAAGTTCCCAGTTTTGTCCATCAAAGCTGCGTTGTACTTCAAAATGGCTGTTGTTTTCTTCCATAGTGGTTTGCCAGTCTAAAATGGCTCCACTTGGTGATTTTGACACTTCAAAAAGTGTAAAATCTACCGGAAGGGCATTTGGATCAGCAATGTTTAAGTTTAAACCAATGTACTGATGACCATGAGTTGATGCTGAAGATGGAAAAGTCCAATCCATATCTACGGAACTTGCACCTTCTTTAATACTGCTGGCTAGCACAAAATAAGGACTACCTGTAGCATGATGCCCTGAGTTTTCATCAATAGTTACTGTTTGCGAAGCATCAGCTGAAATCGTAAACGCACTCGAGTATTGATAATCATGAACTGCGATAAAATCACAAACCAAATCACCCGTAGCGGAAGAAACGGTTTCAGACAATGAAGTTCCTGTTCCTGAAGCTGTGGTTACATTATCAATAGGTGTAGTTTGATTTATATTACTAAAAGATTGAGCACCAAGTGAACAAAAGAAAAAAGAACCATTCGCAACCACATCTCCTGTTATTGCTGAACCGCTTCCTAATGTTAAACTAAAAACAACAAGATTGCTTGAGTTTTGTACTTTGGACATAGCAACTCCATTAAAAGTTGCACCCACATTGTTGGCAGTATTATGATTGTGAATTGTAGCGACTAACAGCACCCTATCATCACCGGCAGGAACTGTAAAGTTTGATAAGGTTATTTCGCTATTGGGCGAAGTAGTGCTATTCTTACCTACAGAATTTGCATTACCATCATACAAAGTAGTTGATGATAATACCTGCGATTTATAGGCTCCAATGGTAGGGCTTGCGTAACGCGTTTCGCCAATAATATCGGTAGTTGGGGCGCCCGTACTTGTACCTGCCAGTTTCAACACACTGGTGTTTAGTGGCATTAGCCCATCATCACTTGTCATCCAAACATCGTCTGCGCCTATTTCGCTCGCTGAGTTTACAAATAACGATGCATAGCTTTCTGAAGCCAAACTCAAATAATTAGTTGAACTACTTAGAGTTGTGGCTGCCGCATCAGCTGAATTATTTGAACTGCTTGCATTTAGCGTTCCTCTAAAATTATCAGAACTACCACCGCTGTTACCAAAAAAGAGACAATTAACCAAAAGCACATTTCCTGTACTTATTTGGCCAATAGCTGATGAATTGCTAGTTGTGGTATTATCTATAAATGAGCAATTGATAAACTCAAGACTCCCTGAAGTGTTGGCGTGCATTACGGCATCGTTGGTAGATACATTATCTTGAAATAAGCAATTATTAAACTCAGGAGCTGCTGATCCATCAGCTACAAGCGCTCCATACTGAGAAATCGTATTGGCTAAAAAAGCGCAATTATTAAATATAGGGCTTGAATTATTCATATTAACAGCCGAACCTGAACAATTATAAACAGTTACACCGCCATAGCTCGGCGATGAACCACATACCGTAAGCGCACTTCCATCTGTAAAAACAAGGTTTTCGAAAATTGCGGAGTTTGTTTGCCCTACTGAAACAAAAACATGGTAAGTATTATCGGTGCTAACACTTGCCGTACCAATGTCTCCTGAAAGAATGGTATTGCCTCCGGTTTGGGTTCCAACAGAGGCATCCCAGCCACCGCTAATGGTTACATCTTTATTTGCTATATGAAATGCATTGTTTCTATCAGTGCTACTTGTTGTGCTACCTGTTAAGGTGTACTTTGGTATATAAGTACCTTCAGCAATTTTTATATTATCTCCACCCGCTGCATTGTCTAAAGCATCTTGTAATTCGGTATAGGCATCGGTCCAGCTTGTGCCGTCATTTGCACCTGATGCCAAATGGTTAACGTAAATGTCTGCGGCCGATGCGCATGTAAACATGCCAATCAACAATATTGTAGTAAAAAATTTATTCATATTATTTGGATGATTTATTTTGAAAAGGCTTGAGCAATTGGACTAGAATAGTGCGAATTAAAGTTTAGCGCTAAATTGACTTTGAGCCTGAATTGGCTTTTAATTGATAAAGAATTCATGTTATAATACCTTTTATTTAACAGTACGAAGCACCGATTTATACTTTTCCGAAAACGGACAATCTAGGTTCTAAAACGGACACGCCGAAAACGGACATTTTAAACACTTGATTTTTAACCCGTTACAGAATCCAATTAAAATACCTTACTTCAAAAAGAAAAGATGTTTTAACCCAATAAACAAAGCCACCTTATGTACAAATGACTAATTCGACTATTTTCTCACCTTTTCATTAATTATTTACCGCTTTAAAAATTACTCGAAAAAAACCTAAATCAAGCCCTAGCAAAATGATGGCATAACCATACGGTTTAGTGATTCAATTACATTTAAAATTACAAACTTGCCCAATAATTAAAAGCCTCTTCGAGACGTTTTTCATCTATCACTTTTCAGTAACATAAACCTTTATTAAGCCTTACACTACGACCTTAATTAATGGTAAAAACCAACTTGAGTTAGCACAAGAATCAAAGTTTGTTTATTGCCTTTTTAGTGATTGATAATTTAAAACGTTTTTGAACTACGTAGATGATATTTGGAAATTTGAAGCAATACCGTGATGTGAAATTTTCAATCAATCTGCTAACGTAAAACCAAAGAACAAAAAAGTGACCCTAATCAAAATACTCACTTGGTTTTTTGCCAAAGCGTTCGAAATAGCTTTTGCTAAAGTGACCTGAACTTTTAAAACCACAGGCAAACATTACTTCGGTCACGGTAGCAAATTTTTCTTGCTCAAAAAATAATCGCGCCTGGTTTAGCTTCACCTCTTTAATCAAAG
>JBMYOR010000394.1:0-3619 GCA_049599535.1 Bacteroidia bacterium
TCCAACCAGGAGGTTGTCGTGGTGCAGCCGCAGAAGAATATGTATTCAATGATAATTCATTATTTCAGCAACTATACTCGGCCATTCCAGCCTGTTTTACTATATCATTATACCATTCTGAATAGTCTTTTTCTTTTGGTGTTATCTTGTTTGCCATTAATTTTATTGTTTGGAACAGTAGTTGAAAAAATTACGTTTGATAAATGAGTAGCAAACTTAAAAACTTATTGAACATGCCATATTTATACTTTAAACCTTTTACCATGAAACATCTAACCAAAATGGTGTTGCTTTTATTAGTCACTACCGTACTATATAGTTGCAATACCGCTAAGTACACTGTAACTGATGGAGTTTATTACAATCCAAAAAAGGACAAAGAAGAGCTTAATTATGCCATGGGATACAGTCAATCTTCTACAGATTTAGTTGACAACTCAAATAGCAATTCAACAATTAATGAAAACAATAGGCCTACAAACGTTTACAAAGAGGTAGACACAATAGCTGTAAATGAAAAAAGCTATGTTGAAAACACCGGCAATGGCACTGTTGTAAACAATAATTATTATGGCGATTATTACGACTATGACGATAATGATGATTTTAGGTACTCAAGAAGAATCAATAATTTTTACTACCCAAGTACCACTACTGTAACATATTACTCATCATGGTCTAGATATGGCGGAAACGGCATTTATTGCAACACTTATTATTACGATCCTTGGTACGGATCAACAAGTTGGGGCTACGATCCATATTACTACGGATACACCAATAATTATCGCTACAATTACAACTATTACTATGGCTACAACAACTGTAACTCATGCCGAAACACTTATAGGTACAATAACCCATGTGGTAATTATTACAACCCTTGCGGCGGAAATAGAAACAATAACGGATATAACGGGGGTAGCAACAACGGATACAACGGCGGCAATAGATGGACTGACGATAGACGGGAAGAAGGATATGGACCTATAGGCACTTTGTATACTCGTGGAACTACTCCAGGTAATGGAACAAAAAGAGAGTTACCAGAACGATTTGAAACACGAAAAGATTACAAGGATAAAATTACTCCAAACGGTGGAGATGTAAATAGAGTTGCTGTTTCAACTAAAAACAAACCAATAAGCGGTAATAATAATACTGCAAGCGATACTAGAGTAGTACCAAACAGAGACAAAACGATAATAAATAAAAACGAGACTTTTGTTGCCAACGGTAATAACGGCCACAGCCTAAACGACAAATCGGATCATGGTAACAAAGATTTACCGGAGCGCACAAAAGAAAAAAACTCTTATTACACTTTAATGACATCGCCGGGTAATGGCGCAAGAGCCAACAACAAACCAGTTGCCACAACATCGGTTGTTAACAGAAATTCAAGAACGGTAACTACAAGTGCTGCAGGCTATAACAAAACTTTACCAAACAGAACTACATCAAAAACCAATAGCTCAACAAACACCGTTGACTCTAGATCTAACAGTGGAATTAGCAACACAACAACATCCACAAATAGAAACAACTACAGAACAACCAACACATACCGCCCAAACAGCAACTCTACTTATACGCCAAGCTCAACAGGTAGCCGTAGTACCATTAATAGCAGAACTACACCAAGCCGAAACACCACTATTTCACCGCGTTCTACGCCTAGTAGATCCAATATAAATAGTGGAAGTAGACCATCGAGCGGAAACACTGTAAGCCCTAGATCTACGCCGAGTAGAACAGTTACACCAAGAAGCAGTTCACCAAGTAGAACAAATGTTTCACCAAGATCTACGCCTACACGGTCAAATTCAAGTTATACACCGAGCCGAAGTTCGAGCACAAGAAGTAATTCAAGTACAAGAAGTAGCAGTAGCTCACCTAGCCGCAGTAGCTCAAAAAGTAGTAGCTCAAGCAAATCTTCTAGCAGTAAAAAGAGTCTCCCAAAAAGATAAATCCTTAAACAACCAGCAACCATGAAAACAAATAAATTAATTATAGTCCTAGGATTGCTGTGCCTTAGCATAGCCACAAAAGCCCAAACTATTTACGATGTTCAACGCTACTCAAGTAACTTTTTTCAAAGCGATGCGAGGTCTATGGCGGTAGGAAACGCCTTTGGAGCCTTGGGTTCAAATACCATCTCAAGTTCAATTAATCCGGCAGGGTTGGCGGCTTTTCCGGTAAGCTCATTTACCATGGGCCTTGGTTACGCCAAAACTGCAACTAATGCACTTTATTTAGATAACTCCTATACTGAAGACAAGTACAACCTTAATTTATCGAACATTGGAATTGTACTAACCGATCAAAAATCAGAAAAACAAATAGACGCAACCGGGTGGATAAACAGTGCTTTTGCCATTACAGTAAGCCGAAGAAATAATTTTAGCCAAGATTTTCTCTTTCAAGGTGTTAATACGGACAATACTGTGCTCGATCGATTTTCTGAAGAGATGGATTATGTATGGTTTAACGATTTGGCAATAGACTCAACTACATACGGCGGAATGGCTTATTACGCTCACCTTATTGACCCCTATTATGATGCTGATGATAACTTAGTTGGCTTTACCCCTTCAATTTCAAATGAAAATATTGAAATGCAACAAAGGCAATCTTTTAGAACTCGGGGAGCTATTAACGACATAAATTTCTCATTTGCCAGCAATTACCAAGGTATGTTTATGATTGGTGGAACCTTAGGTGTACCAGTTTTAAATTATGAGGAAAACGGAACTTTTGAAGAGCAAAACCTTAATTACCTTGACGATAACTACAACAGCATGTCGTTGCGACATAGAATTCATGATCAAGGAGTAGGAATATTTGGCCAAATTGGTGTAATTTTTAAACCTATACACGCTATTAGACTTGGTGCAAGCATTAAAACCCCAACATTTTATTCAATTAACAGAGATTTTAGAGTTTGGTGGAACTCTGATGCCGACTCAAGAACTGCCAATATTGAACCACGTGGATATGATTATAATTACAATTTAACCACACCTTGGAACGCTAATTTAAGTGCTGCATTTGTAATAAAAAACTTAGGATTTATATCAGCTGACTACACCTACTTTGATGGTTCAATGGCCAAACTAAAAGGAACTGATGAAAATGCAGGAATTGAGTATTTAGATCAGAATATGGAAATTCAAAAAGGCCTATCGGCGGTGCATCAGGTAAGATTAGGTGGTGAGTATGTTTTTGGCCCCTTTGCCCTTAGAGCCGGACAAACCATTACAACATCGGCATATAACCAAGGCTATATGCCTGATAATGACATGTACTTTACCACTACCAGTTCAGCTGGTTTGGGTTACCGAGAAGCTAAGTTTTTTCTAGATTTTGGTTATCAAATAAGTAATAGATCAACTTGGTTTCAGCCTTATGGCTTATCAACTGTAGATGTAGAAGGAGCTAACCTTTCAGAAAAATTTTCAACTTTAAATATGACCATAGGATTTAATTTTTAAACCCAAATCGCTTTTCATATACCCAATTACAAAAACCCACTTTATGTGGGTTTTTGTTCTTTTGCGGCATGTCTCAATTCCAATTATTAAAAAGCCTAGCTGAAATTCACGCTCCATCTGGTAGC
>JBMYOR010000395.1:0-3608 GCA_049599535.1 Bacteroidia bacterium
GCTTACCAATAAAATACGCGCCACTATCTGTCATGGTAACTATAAATTGAAAAAAAGGTACACTTAAAAATCCGCTAATCATACTTGCTAAGGCGCCTCTTAAATTATATTTAGGCCAAAACAAGGCCATAATTGTAACCGGACAAAATGTTGCAGCAATACCGCTCCATCCAAAAATTACATACCAAAAAACCGATCTATCGGCATAAATGGCTTTAACACCAAAAGCTATACCTAAGCCAATTAGTGCCATTAAAATGGTAATTACCCTAGATAACTTCCCGAGCTTTTTCTCATCCATTTCAGGATGATATATCTGTTGATAAAAGTCTCTGGTAATGGCGCTTGCGGCCACTACTAAAAGCGAATCTATGGTTGACATTATGGCTGACAGCACCACTGCCATATAGATGGCCACTAATAATAAGGGCATAAATTCATTTACTACCATATTAAGGGCATCTTCAGCCTTGGTACCAAGCACGGCCTCTGGATCGGCTCCGGCTTCAGTAAACATGTAGCGTGCAATCATACCAATTAAAATGGCACCTGTATCAGCCAATAAGGTAAACGCTAAAGCTACCCAACGGCCCTTGTTTATTTCATCTTCAGACCTTATTGAAATAAACCTAACAAATATTTGTGGAGAACCCAAAAAGCCCAGCCCAATAAAAAGAAACCCACCGGCGGCTAATATGTTTCCCCAAGTAGCACCACCTGCTCCCCATATATTCATTAAATCAGGATCAATTTTTTGTAATCCTTCAAACACATTACCATCTATTGAAATAAATGCCACTAGTGGCAGCAATACCAAACCAATAAACATAAGCATTCCCTGAAAAAAATCAGACCACACCACTGCCACAAATCCTCCTATAAAACTATACATTAATACCACCACAAACCCTACTATAGCTCCGGTAAAATACTCCCATTCTAAAAATGAGTTAAAGGCCTTGCCCGTAGCATCAATTTGTGCGCTTACATAAATTATAACAAACACTGCTAATGCCGTAGCGGCTACAATTCTGAGTGTATGATTTTTGGGCTTGAACCTACTTACCAAAAAATCAGGTATTGTAATTGAATCAAATTTATCGGTCATTCGCTTAAATGGCTTGGCCAGCAACCACCAGCAACCTGCCACCCCTAAAACTTCACCTAAAAGTACCCAAAATGCGCTCATTCCATACATGGCCCCCATACCAGTAAGCCCAAGTAATAGCCATGCCGATTCTCCTGTAGCACGAGATGAAAATGCAATTGACCAAAATCCGAGGTTTTTTCCGCCCACAAAAAAATCCTTAAGTCCGTTTACTTTACGCGATGCCGCAATACCTATGGCAAAAAGTATGGCAAAATAAATGAATAAAACTATGTACTTAATTTCTTCCATATTCAAGGTCAATTTGGTCAAAAGTATTCATTCTGATGTATTTTTACGCTAAACTTACTGCCATGAATAAATATGAAGCCGCCTATAACATGCTTATGATCCTATCAATTGTTGATGGAGAATTTAATAGCAATGAGGGTGACGTGATAATAGAGTATTTACGAGATATGCACGAGCCGTACATAGGAACTGAAAATGAAAACAAAACATTTTCTGATTTAACTAATGACCAACTTACAGCTCATTTCGAAAAATCATCATACGATTTTTATAAAAAACACCCAGAAAACGAAAGGCAAGAAATATTTGAAGGTGCCGCTAGAGACTTTTATGAGCACTCTTTGGCATCAGACCAAAAAGTATTTATTGATTTTGCTAAAAAAATAATAGTAGCTGATAATAAAATCACTAAACAAGAGAATCAATATATAAATCAATTATTTAAGCTATGGGGTTTAAAATAAAAAAATCCCATCAATAAAAACTGATAGGACTTTAGATCATAGCTTAAATTTTCCCAGGCTTCGTGCGTGATTTGTAAACCAATAATACTTTCATTTATTATTTGGTAAAAGTGTAAAAGGTTACACGTGTAAATTTGAAAGATACCCGTGTAGGTAAATCTTTAGTATATGGCAAAATGAACCGTAATTTGCTGCAAAGTGAAGTTTACTAGAGCCATACTTCTTATACCGTTAGTACTACTTAGTGCACTGCATACAAGTGCCCAATTGGGTAAAATTAAAAACCCTTTGGCAAGCCTTAAAAACTTTACGGTTGAAGATGGCCTACCCACCAACGAGATATATAAAATTCTTGAAGATCAGACTGGGTTTATTTGGATTTGTTCTGATAGGGGGCTCATTACTTTTGATGGTAGTGCATTTACAGTTATTGATAAATCAGATGGCTTACCTAGCAATGTAATTTTAAACATTGCACTAGCAGGCGATTCAGGCATATACTGTTTAACCAATAAAAGCGAACTGTTTCATTACAAACAGGGTGCCGTAACGAGTATTTTTAATAATGCAGCTTTTAATGCTTTATCAGTAAAATTTGATGATATAAAAATACGCGACTTGTATGTAGACCCTGAAGATACATTACATATAATATCGAGCAAACCCAAAAAAAGCACCTTTTATATTTCGGTTTATAATAATAAAATTAAACACATAAAGGCTATTGCCGATAGTACCCATAGCCTTATACAATACGTAGAAAACGGCATTACAAAGCTTAATGCTATTAACTACCAATTTAGTGGTTGCTTTAAAAGCGAGATCAAAAAAATAAATAAAAACTTAAGGCTAGTAACAAACACCAAACATAATTTAAACATTGGTAAAAACGGGCTATTTAATAAATGGCGGAGCTATTGTCTAAAAAACAATAAAACAGATTATTACACAATTGAAAATGAATTATTTTCAATTTCTGATACCAATTTTTATATTCAATATGCCGATCGCCATATTTTTAACATTGAACAAATTAATAGCGAAATAGTACTTTGCACTAGTTTAGGTCTAGTACTACTTACCAATTTAGAAACAGAGAATTACAAAAGTGATTTAGGCATCTCCCAATTATTTATTGATTCTCGCCAAAATATATGGATAGCCACCCTGAGTAACGGAATTCAATTAATACCGCATTCGGTTTTTGATATCAAGGCCAAAAACCTTGAAAAAGGTCATTATTTTAACACTATGAGCGTGCTTAACAATAATGTATTAATTGGCACAACAAGGGGCAACTTGTACACTTTTAGCTCTCCAAACTACACCTACCTTGGCACTAGCAAAATACCCACACGTACATTACCCATTACTCAAATTAAGCATTATAAAAACAATGAGTATTTTGTTTTAAATAGCAGTGCCTTATACACATACAACATAAAATCAAAAAAGGTTACACATCTTCAAAAAGGAGCAACTGCTAACCAAATGATACGGCATAAAACTCAAATCATTGGCTTTAAAAACACAAATACTGTTACAACTATATTCGATTCAAGCTTAAATTTACTTTATAAAAGTATTGACCTTGCAAAAAACAAGGTTGATTTTGAAAAATACTCTAACTGCTATTATTATTTTAATGGCCAAGTGCTTATTGGCACAAACGATGGTGTTTACAGTTTCAACCCTGCTACCAAATCATTTGCCCAACCGGCCGAGTATGCAAGGTTTAAACAATT
>JBMYOR010000396.1:0-3608 GCA_049599535.1 Bacteroidia bacterium
ATGTCGTGGTTGATCGTGAAGAGCCACGAGCCGTTGTGCTCCTCCTCACCTCCACCACAACCTTGATCCTGGAGCACATAGTCTTGTACGATGAAGAAATCTCTTGTAGAGAGGGGCCAAGGGCAGGTGACAACGCGGTATTGGTTCTTTAATTCTCTTGGCAAGTTCCACCTCTTCTTGTGGGGTGATCATCTCTACCTTTGAGATTTCGTTTAGGTATTTATCTAGTGATTTGTTTTCGCGGTTTGTAAACTGCTTACTAATCTTGAGCTGTCTCATTCAAACAGATGAATTAATTTATAAAAAACAAAAGTTTAGTACAGATATTGAATTTTGGCCAACATTAAGTTCATGTCTATTTGTAAAGATAAATCTTTGGCTTTTTTGGCTTTCAATTCTGCTGTAATTTTGAACGCGCAAAAGTACTAAACTTTAAGTACTTAATAAAAACGCAAATACTTTTAAATAGTTGTCTTCATTTATGTTAAAGGATAAAATACAAGAAGCATTAAACGATTTAAAAAGCTCAGCTCCGGCTAATGCTCAGGAGCTTGAAGAGCTTAGAATCAAGTTTTTAGGCAAAAAAGGAATTCTGCAATCGTTTTTCGCTTCTTTAAAAGATGTGCCGAATGCCGAAAAAAAGCAATTTGGAGCACTTATAAATCAGGTTAAAAATGAAGCTGCAACAAAAATTGATGAGCTTAAGTCAAAACTAATTGCTCAAAAAAGCAGGCAAGAAGCCAACAACATTGATTTAACTTTACCATCAACACCTAAGTTGCAAGGCAGCAAACACCCGCTAACCATTGTAAGAGATCAATTAGTAGATGTATTTGGTAGAATAGGATTTGATGTTGCAGAAGGAGCCGAAGTGGTAGATGAATGGACCAATTTTACGGCACTCAATATGCCCGACGATCATCCTGCTCGTGATATGCAAGACACATTTTTTGTAAAAAACATTGAAAATCATGTTTTAAGAACCCATACTTCTGGCGTTCAGGTACAAGAAATGCTTAGAGAAAAACCGCCTATAAGAACCATTTCACCGGGTATGGTATTTAGGAAAGATAACGACGCTACACATTCGCCTTTTTTTCATCAGGTAGAAGGTTTATATGTAGATAAAAACGTGTCGTTTAAGGATTTAAAACAAACCTTATTTTATTTTGTTAAGGAGCTCTTTGGCGAAAACACAAAATTCAGGCTAAGACCGAGCTATTTTCCTTTTACTGAACCAAGTGCCGAAATGGATATTGAATGGGTGAAAAACGGTAAAAGCGGTTGGATGGAAATATTGGGTTGCGGTATGGTAGATCCGGCGGTTCTAGAAAATTGCGGTATAGATAGTAAACAATATACAGGATATGCCTTTGGAATTGGTATTGAACGTATAGCAATGCTCAAATATGGCATACAAGATATTCGGGTGTTTTATGAAAATGACCAAAGGTTTTTAACTCAATTTACATCAGCCTAAATGCGCGAACAATCGGTTAGAGAGTATTCATATTCACGTAGATATAAATTTGTTTTTATTTGGCTTAGTAATATTCTTTTGGTTTTTGTTACCCTAAGTTTAGTGTATTGGAAACCAGTTTTGGCCGGTGTTAATTTTGTAGTTTGGAGCCTTAATTACTATTTTTTGGGTAATTCGTTCAATAAAAAACTCTTTGTAAGTTTTGAAGGCAAGTTTGTTTATCGCAATGTTTTTAGGCGTAGATTATCTTTTAATATAGAAGAGATTGAAGAGGTAAAACTTACATCGGTAAGAAGGGGCTTAATGCTAAAATTGGCAGATAATAAAGGTTTTGTTTACCTTACCCCATATTGGCGAAACTCAAAGCAACTATTTAGGTTTGTGGTTAATAGAGTTGATCCTGAAAAAGTACATGATAGAGAAAAATTAATCAGCACTTTTAACCTATAGACTACTTAACAAAATTGAATCAATTTTACAGCAAATGAACACATCAGATATAAAAAAGGTGGCTATTATTGGCGCCGGTACCATGGGGCTTGGCATTGCTCAAGTGTTTGCTCAAAAAGGTTTTGAGACTCTACTATTTGATTTGCATAATAACGCACTTGAAAAAGCCAAGGTTTCAATTAACAAAAACCTAGATGGAGCTATAAAGCGTGGTAAGTTTACCGAAAACGAAAAAGAGCAAACCATATCAAGATTAGTTTTTACCACTGATTTTAGTCTTTTAAAAGCTGATTTTATTTTAGAAGCCATACTTGAAAGGGTAGATTTAAAGGTAGATTTATTTAAGAGACTACACGATCAAAACGAGTCGACTACCATTTTTGCAACCAACACCAGTACAATACCAATTACTCAAATAGGGGCTCAAATACCAAACCCCGAGAGGTTGGTTGGTATGCATTTTTTTAATCCCGCCCATATTATGAAACTGGTTGAAGTAATATCAGGTGTAGCAACAAATCAGCAAGTAGCTCAGCTTACTTATGATTTGGCAGCTCAGCTTGGTAAGTCGCCGGTAATGGCAAAAGATGCTCCTGGATTTATTGTAAACCGTGTGGCGCGTCATTTTTATGTTGAGAGTCTCAAGGTATTAGAAGAGAATGTAGTGGATCATGAGGGAATCGATAAATTACTTGAGTCAAGTGGTTTTAAAATGGGACCATTCAAATTAATGGATCTAATAGGAGTTGATACCAATTTTTCAGTAACATCATCAATGTTCAATAGTTTTCATCAAGATTCAAAGTTTAGGCCTAGTCGAATTCAAGAGCAAAAAGTATTTGCTGGCCATAATGGCCGAAAAACGGGCCAAGGTTTTTACAATTATCAAGATTAATGAAATATCAAATATTAAGTCCCGAAAACTTCACCGACTACGAGCTACTAGACTGTGGAGATGGAAGAAAACTAGAGCGTTTTGGTAAAATTAAATTAATAAGGCCCGAGCCACACGCCACTTGGAAAAGTCAATTGTCATTTGATGAATGGAAAAGTGTAGCAAGTGCTCAATTTATTTCAGAAGATGGCCAAAAAGGGAAATGGGAAAACTATAAAGATGCCCCCACAACTTGGCGTATGGGCTATAAAAGCTCTGAATTAAGGCTGAGCTTTATACTAAAACTTACATCCTTTAAACATGTGGGTTTGTTTCCTGAGCAATGTGTGCACTGGGATTACATACACAAAGCATCAAGGCAAATGAGAGGAGCTAAGGTTTTAAACTTATTTGCTTATACCGGAGCGGCATCATTGGCCGCTAAAGCTGCCGGAGCTGATGTAATACACCTTGAAGGGTTAAAGCAATTAGTAAGTTGGTCAAAACAAAATATGGAACTCAATAAGCTCGATAATATTAGATGGCTGATTGAAGACGCCTTGAAGTTTATAAAAAGAGAAGTAAAAAGAGGCAATAAGTACCATGGTGTAATAATGGATCCACCAAGTTTTGGAATTGGGCCAGGCGGAGAGCGGTTTGTATTAGATGATAATTTAGCACAATTAATTAAGAACGTAGGTAAGGTGTTAGAGCCTAAAAGCTTTTTGGTATGCAATAGTTATTCATTCAAGTTTTCGGCATTATCGTTAAAAAATATGTTCGAAGCCTACTTGCCAAAGGGGC
>JBMYOR010000397.1:0-3593 GCA_049599535.1 Bacteroidia bacterium
CTTTTGGTACTGGACCTGATAATTTTGAACGTTTCAGTAGAGACTCGATAATTAAGGTTAATACCACCGACAGGGGGTTTTCTTTTGATATACATAGAAAATCTTACCAAAACGACACTCTTGTTTATAACGATTATCAAAGCGATATATATTCAATAGATCTAAAAGAAATAGAATCACTTTGCCAAACTCAGTATCCCAGCTTAAAACTACCTTATCAAAATGAATATTTAGGAATTACAAATAGTTTTCAATATCATTTAAAAGACAGTTTTTATCAGTTTTATTTTAACGTGAATGGTGTTAAATATGATGCAAGCAAATGCAAAACCAATATTGTTAGTGGTATTTTAAGTCAAGATTTTTTTGATTCAAGATTCACTTTAAGGCAGACTTATAAAACGATTTGGGAACCCAAAATAATTATAGGCGCCTTAATCAATGGTAAATCATACCTAAACCCATGGATTCCAACAAGTACAAATGAAGTACAGTCAGCTGATTTAAAGATCTACCCTAATCCTGCACAAAACACCCTTTTTCTTAACCATTCCTTTAACAACAACACACAAGTCGAAGTGTATACAACTGATGGCAAATTATTAATTCAGGATAATCTTGGCTCAAATGAAAATAGTATTGATGTTAGCCAATTGAGTAGTGGTACTTATTTACTCAAAATGGTGAATGATGAAGGAGTTTGGCAGAAGCGGATTTTAGTTAACAAGTGATCTTTTGAACCAAACCTTAGCTCTCAATCACAAACTTTCTAAAGTCTTTTGAAAGCCTGATCATATACTCGGCTGCAGGCTCCATTATGGCTTTTTCTGATATTTCTTCGCGGTCTGGTGCGTATTTACGGTTAGGTACATTCTCAAATTTTGCCTGCCATTCTTCGGGCAGCTTTTTGATTGATAAAATGCTACCATCACCCCACACTTTAGGATTCATTTTCTCGAGCTGAGCCTCGGGTGATATCATAAAGTTGGCCACCACCATTGCGGCTGCTTTATTTGCGGAATGTGTAGGAATTCCCAAGTAATGCGAGTTTTGAATGGTTCCCGTTTCAAAAACATAAGCTCTAGCGCTTTTAGGGAATACGCCTTGCGCTATTTTGTTGTCAACCTCGCTGTCGTTATTGCTCATGGTAAACCACAATTCGCCATTGGCAAAAAGCTGATGCATTTGCCCAACGGAGTTTGGAAAGGTGCTTCCCTCCTTCCACATAAAAGGTTTCATTTCATTGAGTATGACCCACAATTCAGTTGACAATTCATTATAAAGTGCTTCATCAAAATCTCCATTTAAAGCATCTCTCCCACCGCCAATTTCGGCCAGCCAGCTCTTGAGCACTGTCATGCCCGTAAAGCCTGTTTCTATGCTAAAAACTCCGGGGTTTTCTTTTACCCATTCTTTGAGTACGACTAATGATTTGGGCGGATCTTGCACCTTTTCTGAGTTATAAATTATAGCCAATTGCACATTACCCCAAGGGCATTCATAGCCATCAGTTTTTTGCTGAAAATCATAGCCAATAAATGGATTTTCAAAGTCAATAAATTCAGAGTTCGGCAGCTGTTTTACCCATGGACCGTGTAAAGCTTCAATCTGTCGTAATTGATAAAAAGTCTCACCATTTATCCAGCAAAGGTCAATCTCGCTTTCGTCTTTTCCTGCTTCAAGCTCGGTAATTAATGAGGTTACGATTTGGTTTCCTTGCCCATTTAGAAGTTCTAGTTCAATATCAAAAAGCTTCTTTACCTTGGGCTTTACATAGGTATTCATGTATTTGTTAATGAGCAAGTCACCCTGCCACATCATCATGCTCACGGTTTTGCCTTTCGAATCATCAATAATTTGATTCCAGTTTAGCGCTGTAATTGGTGTTTGTACTTGGTTTGTTGATTTGTGCTTGCAACTATAAACACCTACTAGTAAAATGAGCAGCTTTAAAATGGAATTTTTCATGCTACAAATTTTAAGGTAATACTGTAGCAATTACTAATTATTTAAACTCCAATCGTAATCTAAATAGGTGATTTTGGTATTGGGGTTAATTTTTATTTTGCTGTATTTATTTACAAAGGAAACTAAACTGCCATTTGTTTTAAAATCAGTTGAGAACCAATCAAATATTTGTGATAATTGCGCATTATTGCTGGTGATTTTATTACGTTTAGTATCGGCAAAAAACATGCGGGTTTGTTGGTTTAATTGATCATTGAGTTTACCGGCTACAAAAGCTTCGTTTCGTAAAGGCGGACATGAAACCGATGCACAATTTATCGCAAAGTGTATTCGTGCATCGTTAAAATTAGGTCTTAAAATTTCATTTTCAATTTGATCAAGACTTAGCAAGTTACCTTCAATTGTAATCCATTTTAACTTCCAAATGCTTTTGGCGTTGTCAGGTTTTATTTCAGTAATACTTTTTATAGGATAATGATTTAGAATCGCTTTTACGGTAAATGCATTGTAGCAATTGATCCAATAGGCCATTTTATCATTTCTAGTCCATGTTTTTGTTGGGTATTCACTTTTAAGCTGATCTAAATAAGCATCTAAGATTTTTTCATCGTTTTTAAAACCTTTATAATCTACATTGCCATAAGGGCTTACGTGCTCTTTAAGTAAGTTATTCCAAGTGCTATGATTTGGCTGTGCAATTAATACCGTAGGTATTATTAAGGTTAAGATCAATATAGTTTTCATTCAATTGAATTTGAATTTGTTGGAACGTTAACAATTATTGTTCTGTTCCATTAAGCAACAAAAAGTTTTACCTAGGATTTGAAGTTTATTACCACTTTACTATTTATTTCAATTGCATATTTTGGCCAATCGCAAGTAAAAGATTCAGCTTTTAGTAAAAAAAGCGCATTGATTTTACCAATTATTTATTACACGCCCGAAACTAATTGGGCTTTTGGCATAGGTGGAATAGCCTACTATAACTTTGGTGAAAACCGCTCAGAAACACGGCCATCAAGCGCCTATTTCTATGCGAGTTATACCATAAATAATCAATTGGTAATCGATTTACCGTTCCATATTTTTAGTAATAAAGAAACCTGGTATGCGGCTGGTGAAGTAGCAGTTTATGATTTTCCGTTTAAATATTTTGGAATTGGATGCAGTATTGATCACTCGCAATCAGAAAACTATATACTACAGCAACAAAAGTTGAATCTTACGCTTTATCGAAAAACCAATTCTAATTGGTTTTTGGGGCCACGATTGTTTATTGATAGGCTTAGTGAAATTGATTATGACGAAAACGGTAGAATTTCGATGCTCAATTTAAAAGGAATAAACGGTGGGTTAAGTACAGGCATTGGAGCTAGTTTGCTTTATGATTCAAGACACAATGTTTACTGCCCTAAAAATGGTTGGTATTTTGAATTAAGCTACCTAAATTATGCAATTGATGCGGTGAATTTATCGGGCTTTCACAGTGTTAGAGCAGATGTTAGGCACTATACTAAGCTTTCAAAATCTACAGTTTTAGCTACTAACTTCTTTGGTAATTTTAATTTTGGAAACGTGCCCTTTTATATGTTATCTGAATTTGGTGGATTATTTAGAATGCGAGG
>JBMYOR010000398.1:0-3574 GCA_049599535.1 Bacteroidia bacterium
CTTTAATGGTCAAACACTATGCCTTCAAAAAAATCATTTCACATTGAATTCACAATTCAATAATTAATTATATGTAATTACCGATTTTTGAGCTCTATTAGATGATTATTACCGCGTTTTCATTTTTTAAAATAACTGTAATAACCCCACTAGCCTTTTTCCCAAAGCGAGATACAATTATTAATATGGAAAAAATTAAACCGAGCATTGAAGGCGAATTTAAATTTAGCTTAGATAAATACCCTTATTTAAAAGAGCAACAGATAAACCAAGCGAGTGCTCAGTTTATAAAATCGCAATACCCTTCAAAATTCAATCATACCAAGGAGAAAATTGAATTCTCAAACGGGCTATTTAGGCTTAAAGTAAACCGTGGCCGAAATATTTTAAGAGCTTTTGACAAAGGTGTGGTAACTACACAAGTTAACAACAAACACCTTATTGTAAGTTACAAGGGTACTTTAAAACGGGGTTTAGCCATTAGTGCCCTACACACGCTTATTGTAATCATTGTATTTGCTTTTGCTGTACCTACAGGCATATATTTTAGCCCGCTATTTTTTATTCTCAATTACTTTTTACAGATATATCTCACACATTTAGTTTTTCCTATGAATTTTGGAAAAGCACTACACGAAAAATTGATAGAGCTAAAAGATGAAAATTCTTAGCGCCAAACAGCAACAATTAGCCGATGCTTTTACCATCAAAAATCAACCTATTGCTTCTGTTGATTTAATGGAGCTTGCTTCGAAAAGGTGGATTGAGCATTGTGCCCGATTTATTAAATCTGAAAAAATAATTGTGGTTGCGGGTATTGGCAACAATGGCGGCGATGGGCTTGCCATTGCCAGACTTTTACAACAAAGGGGATTTAATATATCGGTACTACTTTGTCATTTTGGTAAAACACTTTCTGCTGATTGCCTAGCCAATTTAAAAAGGCTTTCTGCCAACATACCACTTACGCATATTGATACTGAACAAAAGGCAAATAAAATAGCTTTTGGCGAAGATGATACTGTTATTGATGCATTATTTGGTTCAGGACTGAATAGAAAAATTGCTCATCCGTTCTCAATAATTGTTGATAAAGTAAATAACAGTAGTTGTAATGTTTTAGCGGTTGATATACCCTCAGGTTTGTTTGCTGACAAGGCAAATAATACTCAAGACCCCATAATTAAAGCGAACCATACAGTTACTTTTCAATCGCCAAAACTTGCTTTTCTTTTTAATGATTGCTATAAATATGTAAATGAATTTACTACCGCTAACATTGATTTAGATAAGAGCTATATTAACTCCTTAGAATCACCATATTTTTACACTACTGAAAATGAAATTACAAACACCTTAAAACCAAGAACCAAATTTGACCATAAAGGCTCATTTGGGCATTTGGGGGTGTATGCCGGAGCTACTGAAACTATTGGGGCAGCATATTTATCGGCACTTGCTGGGTTTGGCATTGGAGCCGGTTTGGTTAGTTTAATTGTTCAATCTCATAAAAACATAACTACTCATTGGCCGCATTTAATGCACCAATTGCATGAATCAATAAATGCTGATAAATTTACGATTTGCATTGGACCAGGTTTTGGTACAAACCAAAAATCAAAAAACATTCTCATCCAAGCACTTAGCGCAATCAACAAACCAATGGTGATTGATGCAGATGCTTTAAATATTTTAGCCAAAAGCCCCAATCTTTTAAGTTTAGTACCTAAGAATAGTGTGCTAACTCCGCACCCAAAAGAGCTACAAAGGCTTATAGGCAAAAGCCCAAATAGTTTTAATCAACTTAAAAAAGCTCAAGAATTTGCTATTAAGCATGGCGTAATATTGCTTATTAAAAGAGCTCATACAGCAGTAATAAACTCAAACGGACAGGTATATTTTAACTCAACTGGCAATGCCGGGCTAGCAAAAGCAGGTAGTGGCGATTTGCTTTCGGGCATTATAGCCGCGCTCATTTGCCAGGGCTACACAAGCTTAAATGCTGCTAAAATTGGTGTTTATACCCATGGCAAGGCTGCTGATGACCTACTTCTCAATACCAGTAATTATAGCTTTACCCCAAATCAACTAATAGCTCAAATGGGCCTTACCTTAAAAAATTTAGGTGTTTAATTGCTGTATTTGATACAGTTTCCAATACAACCCTTTTTGTGCTACAAGCTCACTGTGAGTTCCTTCTTCAACTATTTTACCCTTGTTCATTACCAAAATACAATCAGCGTTTTGAATTGTACTTAACCTATGCGCTACCACTAAGCTAGTTTTAGTTTTCATTAATCCATCAAGCGCCTTTTGTACTTCTTGTTCGCTTTCGGCATCAAGTGCCGATGTGGCTTCATCGAGCAATAAAATGGGCGATTGTTTTAATACGGCTCTTGCTATACTTATGCGCTGCCTTTGCCCACCTGAGAGCAAAACCCCTCTATCGCCAATTTGTGTTTTATAGCCATTTGGCAACTCTTTTATAAACTCATGAGCATTGGCAATTTTGGCCGCGTCTTCAACCATTTTTACGGTTGCATTTTCGTTTCCGAAAGCTATATTGCTAAAAATCGAATCATTAAAAAGTATGGGATCTTGAGTAACAATAGCCATTTGTGCTCTTAACGAATCTGAAGTAATATCTTTTAAATTGTTGCCATCTACCAAAATCTCACCAGAATTTGGATCGTAAAAGCGCATTAGCATTTCAATTGATGTTGACTTACCACAGCCCGATGGCCCCACAAGCGCATAAAAACCACCCTTTTTTATCTCAAAACTCACTCCTTTTAATACGGCATCTTTTTCATAGGCAAATTCTACATTGTTAAATTTAATTGAATCATTAAATCGCGTAAGTGTTTTAGCCGTACTCGAATCTTTTACTTTAACATCGGCATCCATTAGTCCAAATATCCTTTCGCCAGATGCTATACCCTTATAAATTCTGCTAATACCATTACTAAGCTCTTTTGATGGCTGTAAGGTTTGCGTAAAAATGAAAATATAAGTAAGAAAACCTGATGCTTGCAGCTCTCCACTAAACACCAATCCACCGCCATACCATAAAATAAAACCTACCGCAATTACACCGCTTGTTTCGCTAAATGGCGATGCTAAAAAGAGCTTGAGCAATTGAAAACGCTGCAACTTTCGGTATGATTCGTTAAATCCGTCAAATACCTTTTTTAGATAACCCTCACTACCAAATGCTTTTACCACTCGCATACCGCCAATACCTTCTTCAACCACGCCAATTAGATTTGACATTGCTTTTTGGCCATCATGCGCATTTTTTTTAAGCGATCTACCAATTATGCTTATAAAAAGAGCCGATACTGGTAAAACAATAAATATTATACCTGTAAGTTTTGCCGAGTACTGCAGCATAAACGTTAAAAAAATTGCAATTTGAACAGGGTTTTTAATTATGGCATTTAATGAACTAACAATAGATCTATCTACCACATCAACATCCATTGTAATACGGGTAATTAAATCGCCTTTGCGCTGTTTATCTAAAAAGGCAATGTTTTTTGATACCAGTTTATCCATTAGGTGTTTTCTAAGA
>JBMYOR010000399.1:0-3569 GCA_049599535.1 Bacteroidia bacterium
TTAAAAATCAGCCTTCGAAAATTAAGTTGATTAATCGATTATAAAAATCATAAACTTGTAAATATGAAGCGTTTAAAAACAATCTATAGACTTAACGCAGTTTTTCTTTTCTGCATATTACTAACAAACAGCCAAAACTCAATAGAGCGCAGCGGCGTGGTTGTAGATAAAGAAACGAATGAACCAATAGAAGGTGTTGAGATTGACATTTACATGAAAACTCAAAAACGCGACTCACTTAAACAAGAAGTGCTAACTGATAAAAAAGGACGGTTTAGAATCAATGAAAAACGTGATGAAGACCTGATGTTTCAATTGAGAAAGGCTGGTTATATTGGTTTTGTAAATTCACTGGAAATTGAAGGTGATTCAGTTAGAATGGAGAAAGAGTAATTAATTAAAGCCTAAATGCTCACCTTTAAAACCGATTTAAACACAAGCCGCCTTATCATTGGCTTAAGGTGGATTTACTTATTTGGGTATTTATCTCTTAAGGTCATTGCCTTATTTATTACATTTTTCGTCTTCATGCTTCCATATGATTCACTTGTTCAATTTCACGAGTATGCCTATTTCATCTATTTCTTACCGCTTTTACCCGCGCTATTAGTAATAAAAGGTGTATTAACCTTTTTCTACTACTTTAAATACTCCTTTGTTAAAAATGAAGATGCAATTTACCGAAACAAAAAACTAATAGCTCAGCTAAGTTCAATCAAAATATTAGAGCTTTATTACAAAGGCGATCATGAACGCACAGTTACATTTATACGGTTGGTAACAGTTGAAAACCAAAGAATAACCATATTTAAATCATTCGGCAATAGCCACTCTTTAACCAAAATTGGAATCTCCATTGCCAAGTTTTTAAACATAGAGTTTATAAATACTCACCCACATTACGATAGAATTATTTGGGGCGGCGTAAATGCCAGCGAAAAAGATATTAGCTTTTTAGAAAACCGTATGTAAGGCATCTCTTCTCTCAAGTCGCTACAAGTCAAAATTTTGGTAGCTTTGGATTGTCACATTCAGCCTTTTACAAATGAATAGATTTTTACTCCCACTGCTTTTAATAGCAACATCTATAAGCGCTATTGCCCAAAAGCAAGCTTTTAACAGCGCATACTCATTTGGTAGTGGCCTTGGGCTCGATGATGAAGTTACCGATGCGTACCACCAAGGCAAATACATTTATACTATTGGATACTTTTCAGGTTCGGTAGATTTTGATCCAAGCGATGACGTTGATCTATTAGCAGTTGGGTGGGAAGGCGAAGACATTTACTTTGCCAAGTATGATACACTTGACAATCTCATTTGGGTAAAACAATTGACTTCTGAAACTAAGGATGAAGGGCTTGGAATTACTGCTGATAAAAGTGGCAACGTTTATATATGCGGCCTTTTTAAATCTAAAATAGACCTTGACCCTAGTCGCGATACCTTTATGCTTAATGTGCACACGGCAGGAACTGATGGTTTTGTTGCCAAATACGATAGCAGCGGTAATTTTAAATGGGGTTATGCCATTGGGCAAAATAGAGCCGATGCAGTAGTTGATATTGCTACAGATAATAATAACAATTGTATTATAACCGGATATTTCTGCGATACAATAGATATAGATCCAGGCAGCGGAAGCACATTTATTAAGTCTTCACCTAGAAAAGATTTATTTCTTATTCAATATGACTCATTGGGAAATCTTAATTGGGGCTTTTCAGTTGGAAATGATGACCTTGACGATGTAGGAGAAGTTTTACATGTAGATAAACTGGGCAACATTTACTTAAGCGGCACATTTCATAAAACGGTTGACTTTGATCCATCAAGCTCAAGTAATAACTTAAAAAGTACCGGGGATAAGGATGTTTTTATGGCCAAATACACAAAAAATGGAGCGCATATTTGGTCAAAGCACATTGAAGGAAGAGATGATGAAGAAGTAACTGGAATGGCGGTAAATGATGGTAAAATTTGGCTTAGCGGTGAGTTTGAAGGCATGTGTGATTTTGACCCATCATCAAGCACTTATTACCCATCGTTCAGAGGTTACAAAGATGTTTTCTTGAGCTGCTATGATACTACTGGTTCATTTAATTGGGCACACTCATTCGGCGCTAATGGTGCCTACACCTACAGCAACGGAGTGGCTGCTGATACTAATGGAAACTGTTATTTGGCCAGCTTTTCTGGCGATTATATAGACTGGGATCCATCAAGTAAAACCTACAATCTTAGGGGACGAGATGATGTAATTCTCTCATCTTATAGCAGCAACGGTAATTTTAGATGGGCACATAAATTAGGCGGTACTAAAATTGACAAAGCAAGAGCGGTAATAAGCATAGGCTCAAGCGTTGCATGTTATGGTTATTTTGATACCAAAGCTCAATTTGACCCTTCTAACAATGCGCCAAACCTTCTCTCTACAGGTAATTTAATTAGTTCTGAAGGTGCATCGGGTTTTCATGCGCGATATGCGTTTAATGGAAAATATTTAAACGCATTTGCCAATACTGATGATCTCGGAAATAGCGACTTGGTTTATGCAGTAACCAATGATATTATAGGAAACACCTACGTTGGCGGCCACATTACGGGAATTGTTGACATGGACCACCGCGATAATCACTCGCACTATTTAGACGGTCGTGGAATTGGCAAGCTATTGTTGGCCAAATATGATACGAGTATGGTTTTAGACTATGCCATTGATTTTGCATCAACTGGTGATGCCCAACTGAGAGACCTTGTGGTTGACGACTCTTTAAATCTGTACTTTACGGGAATTTTTGAAGACACTTTATTTCTAAGCTCAAAATACAAGGGTAAAAGAATAATTGCTAAAGGTTTAAACGATGCCATTTTTGGCAAAATCAACTCAAAGGGCAAATTGGTTTGGATAAAGCATATTGGCGGAACATCAAGAACCTATGGTCACTCAATTGACCTAGATTCTAAAGGCAATATTATTATTTCGGGTGGCTTTGCCGGCAATACCGATTTTGATCCTTCGTCTGGAACAAGCAGTAAAACAAGCTCAGGAAATTATGATGCATTCATAGCCAAGTATTCTAACAGCGGAGCACTTAACTGGGTAATTAATATCGGCAACTCAGAACATGATTTTTGTAATGATGTAAAAGTTGGACCAACTGATGAAATAATTGCAACCGGATCTTTCCAATACAGCTGTAATTTTAACCCGTTGGGCTCAAATGTTAGAAGAACATCGTGGGGTGCTGAAGACATTTTTATATGTAAATACAACAGCAAAGGCCAAGTGCAATGGTTAAGAACCCATGGCAACTCGCAGTCTGATATTGGTTTTGCGCTAGATATTGACAACAAAGGGAATGTTTATACCACCGGTAGCTTTTCTGGTAAAACTGATTTTGATTTTTCTGGTAAAACACATGAGTTAACACCTTCGGGACGCTCAGATATTTTTCTTCTTTCGCTCGATTCATTAGGCAATTACAAATGGGCTCATAAGTATGGCTCAAAATCAACAGGTAGTGGCGAAAACGGAAGGGCCATTGCCTATAACAACGGTAGAATTT
>JBMYOR010000400.1:0-3562 GCA_049599535.1 Bacteroidia bacterium
TGGATGAATTTTGAAGCAGAAAATAACTGGGATGCCATGGTGCTCGAAAGGTCTCTAAATAAAGGAGTGAGCTGGCAAAAAGTAGATGCAAACAATTACCAATTAGATTATAATAGTACCAGCACTTTGGGGCCTATTGATGGTCCTAAATGGAGTGGCTCAAGTAGCGGCTGGCAAGAGTTTAAGGTTATTGATTCAATGGCAGCAAATGAGAGCTCAGTAAACTATCGATTTGTTTTTGGATCAGATGGCAGTGGGGTAGATGAAGGCTTTGCCATAGACGATATTACAATTGATAATGTACCAACCAAAGATTTGGGTATTTCAGCCATAATTGA
The DNA here is from genome assembly GCA_049599535.1 of Bacteroidia bacterium. GTDB lineage: Bacteria > Bacteroidota > Bacteroidia > CAILMK01 > JACPUW01 > JACPUW01. The sequence continues at coordinate 339 of JBMYOR010000400.1, forward strand.
TCCGCAATCGGGCTGCGGAACAAGTAATACTACTTTAAGCGTAATTATTACCAATTATGGTGTAGCCAACCAAGATTCTATTCCGGTTTCGGCAGTAATTACGGGCGATATTTTAGGAACCACCTTAATTGATACTTTTTTTAACACCATTGCTGTTGGGGGGTCAGATACTTTAACTTTTAGTACGAGCTTAAACACAATAAAAGGTGGCGAATTAAATATTACGGCATCAACAAATTTTGTTGGAGATCAAATAGCAAATAACAATAGCACAAGTACATCTGTAACACTTGGAGCCACACCATCAGCTCCTATAACATTTAATACCCAACGATGTGGTGCAGGTCAGGTAGCTTTAATTGCCGCAAGTAATCAAGGAGAAGTGGTTTGGTACGATTCTTTAACAGGAGGTAAAGCGCTTTCTACTGGCGATACATTACTCGTAAACCTTTCGAGTACTACTACTTATTATGCTCAAGTAAGTGATGCACCCGTTTTTCCGGTTAGAATTACCGAAGTAGATTTAGGAAATCCAGACTTTATTGAAATTCAAAACCTTTCTTCTAATACGTTTAATGCAAACGGTTATCAAGTTATTACTAGCGACAGCTATACCGATATTGATGATGTAAATTCAGATGCTTGGAACTTAGGTACTTTAAATGGCTTAGAAGTTCAGTTTAAAACCGATTTATCTACCACAAACTATTGGGGTAGCAACTTATTTTATAATTCAGCCAGCCCAGGTTGGGTTATGATAATCGATTCAGCTAACTCAGAAGTAGTAGATTACATGGCATGGGGCTGGACCGCCAGCGAAATTGCCAATCAGGCCGTTGCCTTTAGGGGCAATACCTATAGCCCAGGCACGCAATGGTCAGGTGCGGGTATTAATTCAACTTGTACAAATACTCTAAATCGAATAGGATCTTCTGATAATAATACAAGCGCAGATTGGACCTGTACCACTGCAAGTAGAGGTAGTATGAACTCTGGTTTAGGAACCCTTTCTGGTTGTCCGAGCCAAAGAACGGCTGCAACCGCAACCATTTTACCAAAAGCATTGGGTATGGGTGTAATAAAAGGTTCGGTTTTTTCTGGCAAAAGTGGTAATGGTACGGTAAGTGGTCCTGATACGGTATGTGTAACCGATACGGTAACCTATGAAATTACACCGCCCACAGGTTATTCAAATAGTGATTTTGGTACCAAGTGGTTGATTTCTGCAGTAACTGCTGCTGATTTTCAAAATAATTCACCGGCCAATACTTCAATTGTTCAACCTACATCAACTTCAAATGGGTATTTTCAACTGGTAGCCACCGGAAGCGATATTGGGCGTGTATTTGAAGTAAGCATGATTGCCAATATTGTAGGTTCAACTTGTGATACTACCATTACTCGATTCATTTACGTAAACCCAAATCCGCAAGTATCATTTTCTGCTGCTGACATTTGCGAAAAAGACCTTACCTCATTCACCAATAATACCAGCATTGCAGGTGGATTAGGAATGATTTACGATTGGGATTTTGGAGACAATTCAACTTCGGTAGCCCCAAGCCCAAGCCATAGATACAATAAGGCGGGTACTTATACGGTGCAATTAACAGCCACTACCACTGGCGGATGTGCAGCAACGGCCGCAGGTACTATTGATGTATTTGATTTACCAATTGCTAAGTTAGGTGTAGTTGATGCCTGTAATGGTAATGATGTAATGTTTACCGATTCGTCTTCAGTAGCTAACGGAAGCATTGATAAATACTCTTGGAATTTTGGTGATAGCACGCTTTCAAGTAGAAAAAACACCACACATACATACAGTGGGGTAGGAGCCTATAATGTAAGCCTTACCGTAATTACCAATAATGGATGTGAAGCCACCACCACAGGTCAGGCACAAGTGTTTGCGGTTCCAACAGCTAGTTTTTCTGCTGCAAATGCCTGTGTATCAGATTCTGTTAGTTTTAGTAATAACACTCAGTACACTGGTAATGCTACCTTAAATTATACTTGGAATTATAATGATGGCAACGTAAGTACTGCTGCAAGCCCTAAACATTTGTTTAGCAGCAACGGCGCGTACTTTACCAAATTGAACGTAACTAGTACCGATGGTTGCTCAGATTCAGTTTCGCAATTGGTAATTATTTATGCCGACCCTGTTGCTGATTTTGATTACGATTTACAATGCTATGGAGATTCAACTGCATTTATAAATATGAGTACCATAAACGGAGGTACCATAAGTGGTTATGAGTGGAGTTTTGAAAACAACTCATCAACAGATTTAAATATCAAAAATGTATTTGATCAGGCAGGTATTTATGATGTTACTCTAAATGCCATGAGTACTGATGGTTGTTCAAATACGGTTACCCAATCTATCGAAATTTTTAGCACACCTACAGCCTCATTTTCGGTGGTTGATACTTGTGCCGGTCAAAACTTAAGGCTTTTAAATAATAGTACTTCGGCTTCTGACACGGTTACTTTCGTTTGGACTTTTTCTGATAATGATATCAGCACTGATTTTGAGCCTACAAAATCATTTGAAAATTCTGGAATTTACAGCATTGATCTTAATGCGGTTACCAATAATGGTTGTACAAATAGCTTTAGCAATCAGGTTGAAATATTTGGTTTACCCGATGCCACATTTGAATTTGGACACATGGGTAAAGGACGATATAACTTTACCGCCAATGATGAAAACCTTGTAAGTTATTTTTGGGATTTTGGCGATGGTGAAACATCTGATGAAGCCACAATAGAATACAAATATGACGCAGAAGGGCAGTACGATGTAAGCCTAACAACTATTAATAGCAATGGCTGCCAAAGTACAAGTTTGGTGGGTATTGATGTTTCTACAAGCTTGGCAGAGCTTAATGGTACAAACGGAATGAGTATTTTCCCTAATCCATATACCGAATCAACAAATATTGCCTACAAGCTAAAGCAATCGGCAAATGTTTCATTGGCGATTTATGATATGCATGGTAAATTAATTAAGCAGTTTGTAGCACAAGAGCAACATCAAGGCGACTATAATTACCAATTTAGTGGTAATAATCCATCAGGTATTTATCTGGTAAAATTTACAGTAAACGAAAAGGTAGAAATAAGCAGGTTGGTTAAAACCAACTAGCATATAAATACTAAAATTTTTGTGCAGCCCACTTCATAGCCATGGAGTGGGCTGTTTTTTTTTGACATCA
>JBMYOR010000401.1:0-3555 GCA_049599535.1 Bacteroidia bacterium
ACTAAATGCTGTTACCTCTTGCACTGATGATAAAATGAAGTCTGCTTACGCTTCTATTTCAGAGGATATCTTATTTGTTTTAAAGGGTCTTTAAAATGAGAAACCCTGAAAGAATTAAAAAACTCAAAACATCTAAAAAATGGCTATTTAGTATTTCATAAACTTTAAATAGCGAAGCCTGAAGAAAATTTACAATCACCAGAAAACCTGCAAAAAAGAATACCGTAATTGAAATATTTACCAAAACGGGATTGCTAAAGTTTGAATAAACTCCCAATTGAGTTAAATAAACTCCCATACTTATTACACTAAAAACAAGCAATAAGCCTACTGATATCACATATTTTTCAGGATTTTCCTTTTCAAATTCGCGTTTATTTCCAAAACTTACTGCCTGCACCGCCAACCACGAAAATACCCCAGGGCTTACAAGACGAGCCACGACCACAAACGAAAGAAAAAAAAGCATTTTTAAAAAGTTTATTGACTTTTCAAGGTCGTGCACACGATCAACTAATTCTCCCTGACCTATAAGCTCGTTTAAAAACATGGCTTCAAAAATAACTTAGAAAGCCAAAGTGCACTTTTCCATTTGTTAGACTTAGGCTGTTTTCAGGGGTTTTACCTACGGCATAATTAATGGTGAAAATTCCTGGACCTGTTTTAAAGTTAAAGCCAAGCCCAAACCCTTGATACCATTTACTTTCAATTTGATTTTCGGTAAATTGATTAAGTAGTGCGATATCATAAAATAATTTGGCATGTGAATTCTTATCTGTTAAGTACCTAACCTCAATAGTTTGTAGCAAATAATTTTTAACCGGTAGCTCGCCTTCATTAAAACCCCTTATACTTTTTAAGCCACCAACCCATAATACCTGCCCCTTATTAAAGGTTGAATCAATTGTTAGCTGCCCCACATTTTTTAACTGAATAGTAGCTTTTGGTGCAATGGGCAAAAACACATTCGCTTTATAATGTGCAGCGAAAATTGTTGAATTGAGCTGGTTTTGATCAATAATTTCAGTTTTTGTACCTGCCCTTAAATCAATTAAAGTACTTATACCCTTTAAAGGGTTGGGTAAATAATCTAGCTTACTTATTGAGTATCCTAGCCCATAATTTGTTGTTGTAAGATTTTTATAAGTTAAAAGGTTCGATTCGATTTGAGAAAGTGGATATGCTCTAAACCTGTTGAAATAAATACTAAGCTTACTGTTGCCGGTAAAATAATAATCAATCCCAACTTTTGTGTTTAGGTTTAAATAAGTGGTATCTACCCTTAGCAGATTAAACTTGGCATCAATTCCTAATGGCGTTGACAACATAAAGGGAAATTGGAATCCTGACTCGAGCTTTTGTGAATTCTCTTGAAATTTTTCAAAGACCATATCAAAACTTGTCCCCCTCGCAAATGGATTTCTTAATCTAAAATCGAATTGCCCAGTGAATAACGTTTTATTCTCGGGCGTGCTATTGGGCGCTACACCTACAATACCATCAAAAGAGCTTACTTGTACATTGTCAAGATCTAATACAACTCTTACCTTGCCCTCATCAGAAAAAGAAACGTAAGGCACATCTCGCATTTTTAAATATGGAAGACTAGAAATAGCATTTGTAATCTCATCAATCTTTTTATAATTAAAGGGCGTGCCTTTATTTAAATTTAGATATCGCATTAAAAAAACGGGGTTTACCTTAATTAATGGATCAATTTCAATTGTTTCAAATTCGAAATATGGCCCTAAATCAAATTTCAATTTTGCGGTAATGGCTCCACTTTTTACACTAAAACTATCTAACCAAACTTTAGCAAAAGGATAACCATTGTTTTCAAAAAGAGCTAAAGCATTTGCAAGCTGACTGGATACATTGCCTTCTGAGATTGCATAATCTTCAGTTGAAAAAACCCTTTGAAGCCTTCCTCTCCATTTTTTGTTTATAAACCCTAAAGTAATTTTTGATATATAAATGGCATCACCCTGATTAATCTGCCAATGCACAAAGTTTGAATCTTTTGATGTTTCAATTAATTTGGCCAGCAAAAAACCATTATCCCATTGTGTTTGCAAAATTGCTTTTGACCATTGCAACGCATTCTCATTTGTTTCAAACTTTTGTTCTTCAACCGAAATAACTTTACCAATTACACTTATTATGTCAATTTTTGCATTAATATTTTGAGCACTTGTTTGAATTGAAAAAAGAATTAAAATCAACCCTAGGTATGTACATACACATACCTTTTTGTAAACAAGCTTGTAGTTATTGTAATTTCTATTTTTCAACTAATCAATCAACACTTAATAGAATTGTAGATGCAATATGCACCGAAATTGGTTTACGAAACGATTTTTGGACAAGCAATAGTTTAAGCACAATTTATTTTGGTGGCGGTACACCTTCAATTTTATCTACTGGTCACATTGAAAAGATAATTGCATCCATTAAAAAATCGTACAAAACAACATTATGTAGTGAAATTACTTTTGAGTGCAACCCTGATGATATTAATGAGCAAAAATTAAAAGAATGGAAGCGCATTGGAATAAATAGATTGAGTATAGGGGTACAATCTTTTTACAACCAACATTTGTTACTCATGAACAGAGCTCATAATGCCAAGCAATCATATAAGGCCATTGAATTAGCTCAAAAAAATGGGTTTAACAACCTTACCGTTGATCTCATTTATGGTATTCCCAAACAATCAAACGAGCAGCTTAAAGCCGATCTTCAAATTATTGCAGATTTAAATATCCCTCATTTTTCGGCATACGCCCTTACCGTTGAGCCAAAAACAGTACTCGCACATCAAATTAAAACCGGTAAAATCAATGAAGTTGATGACGATGTTTTTAAAAGCCATTTTGAAATAATCAAATCATTTGCAACGGAACACGGGTACCAACATTACGAAATTTCAAACTTTGCAAAACCCACAAAAAGAGCTTTGCACAATAGCTCATACTGGAAATCGAAACCATACATTGGAATAGGCCCTGCAGCGCACTCATATAACCTTGATAATAGATTTTGGAACATAGCAAATAACCATAAGTACCTTAAGGCAATTGAAAATGGCAACACTTTTTTTGAAATTGAAAAACTTTCAAAAACAGATCATTACAATGAATATTTACTTACCAGACTCAGAACCATTGAAGGAGTAAACATTTTAGAGTTAAACAGCTTGTTTCCTGAGTTTATTGAACATTTTAATTCTGAAAGTAAAACCCTATTGTTTAAGAACCTTGTTCAGCTTGAAAATAATATTTTTACTTTAACCAATCAAGGGCAATTTTTGTGTGATTACATTACTGCTCAATTAATGGTTTAAAAAATGAAAGCATCAATTAAAATTGGCCTAAAAACTTTTGAGGCCAACCTTGACCATGGTATAGATATTTCAATAGCTGTGGGAAAACCAAATGAAGTTAAAGCCTATGGTATTCCTAACTCTGAAATAACTATTTATAAAGATGGTGGATTTGTAGGCGATGTTTTACAAGGCGCAAGCTGCAATGTAAGAGATATTAAATTTAACCCACA
>JBMYOR010000402.1:0-3554 GCA_049599535.1 Bacteroidia bacterium
ATAAGTTCAGTAGCAAAATACAGCCAAAAGGTTGAAATTGTGCTTTTTGACTCTTACTCAAAGTTTTATTTTCTTAAAAAGACCTTTACAAAATGGTATAAAAAAGGGCAAATAATTTCTCTAATTCCATTTCCTGTTGCTAAAAATATAAAAAGCACTGGGCTTAAATACCCTTTAAATAATGAAGATTTAGAACTAGGAGTAAGGCTGGGCACAAGCAATGTGGTGCCAAAAAGCGGCATGGTTTTTATTGATTATGAAAATGGTAAACTATTGTTAATGGAAGTTTATAAAGATTAGTTACCATTTTATAGCCCTTGTCATTTCTCTTTTACCCGCGGCACCTTTAATCTCATCAATCCAAAAACCCGCCTTGGCCATGTTTCTTCTGGCAACCCCGGCTGCCGAGTAGGTAACTAAAACCGAGTTTTCGTTCATAGATTTATAAATACTCGAAAACACTTTATCGGTCCATAATTGAGGCTGCACTTTTGGCGCAAATGCGTCAAAAAAAACCACATCAAACATTTTTATAGTTTCAAAGCTTTCTAGCTCTTGATTTATCTTGGTTAAATCAAAATTTTGTGTAATCGATACAGAATCTTGCCATTTAGCTAAATGAAGATCAAAAAAATCTTGCTGATTAATACCACTAATTTTTTCGAAATAATTTAGTTTTTGCCAAAGTTCATCTTCTAAAGGGTAAGCTTCAACTGAAGTATAATTGCATTTTATTTCGTTTTTATTGGCCCATTTTTGAGTGAGTAGGGCATTAAGTCCTGTTCCAAAACCCACTTCAAATACATCAATAGGTGCTTCACCAAAGGTTTTGGTAAAAAAATCTAAGCCCGAATTAATAAAAGTATGGAGGCTTTCTTGAATTGACCCGTTTTCAGAATGAAAGCTTTCTCTAAGCTCTTCAACCTTAATACTGTGGCTGCCGTCTCGGGTTGTAAAAATTTCCCTTTTCATGTTTTGCAAATTTCAGTATTTGCTAATTCAAAGCTGTAAAACTGAGAAAAAAGAAATGAAAAACGCCAACAATGATGAAATTAAAGAGGCGGTAAAAGTTCCTGAGCGAAATGCCGAAGAGTATTTTGCTGAAGACTTTGCCGATATTAGGATGCATCGCTACTTTGTTAATGGCTGGGACCAGCTAACTCTTGAACAAAAAAAGCTTTTATACTACCTTCATAATGCTGCACTTTCAGGGCGAGATATACTTTGGGATCAAAACTACAAACACAATTTAAGGGTCAGAAAAACCCTTGAGAATATACTCATCAGCTACAGCGGAGATAAAAATGACGACAACTGGAAAGCATTTGAAGTTTATGCAAAAAGAGTATTTGTTTCAAATGGTATTCACCATCATTACTCTATGAATAAACTTAAACCTGGCTTTGATTACAGCTATTTTGAAACATTAGTAAACAACTCTGAAGAAAATTGGCCAATTGCCGACGGTGAATCTAAAGATGATTACATGGCATTGATGAATGATGTAATTTTTAATCCAGAATTTGATTACAAAAGAGTAAATAAGGCTGATGGAGTTGATATGATTGCTGAATCGGCCAATAATTTTTACGAAAACTTAACCCAGCAAGAAGTTGAAGCCTATTACGCAAGTATTAAAGACTCTACTGACGAAACTCCTATTGAATATGGGCATAACTCCAAGCTTATTAAAGAAGATGGACAGATTGTAGAAAAAGTATGGAAAGTTGGTGGCATGTATTCAAGCGCCATTGAAAAAGTAGTTTACTGGTTAAGAAAAGCATCAACCGTTGCTGAAAACGAAACTCAGGCCAAAACCCTTGAATTATTAGTAAAATTTTATGAAACAGGAAATCTTAGAGATTGGGATAAATACAACATAACATGGGTTACCGATACAAGCTCAGTAGTTGATGTAATTAATGGCTATATTGAAGTTTATGGAGATCCTTTAGGCTATAAGGCAACATTTGAATCTGTGGTTTCAATAAAAGATTTTGATGCATCAAAAAGAATGCAAGTAGTTGCTAAAAGCGCACAATGGTTCGAAGATCACTCATCAATTATGGACGAACATAAAAAAGCGAATGTTAAGGGCGTAAGCTATAAAGTAATTGAAGCTGTAATGGAAGGCGGTGACTGTACACCAACCACACCAATTGGTATTAATCTACCAAACTCTAACTGGATAAGGAAAGACCATGGGTCAAAATCGGTGAGTTTAGGTAATATGATTACTGCCTATGATAAAGCAGGTGGAGAAGGTTTGCTCACAGAATTTGCACACGACAAAGAAGAAGTTGAACGCGCAAAAGCACATGGAACACTTGCTAGCAAGCTTCATACAGCATTGCATGAGGTAATAGGCCATGCAAGTGGCCAGCTAAACGACGGTATTGGAACCCCAAAAGAAACCCTAAAGAATTACTCGTCTACGCTTGAAGAAGGCAGAGCTGATTTAGTTGCTCTCTATTTTTTAATGGACGAAAAACTGATTGAAATGGGGTTAATGGAGACTCTTGAAACAGGTAAAGCAGAATATGACTCATATATAAGAAATGGTATGATGGCTCAGCTCAGAAGAATTGAAGAAGGAGAAAGCATTGAAGAAGACCATATGAGAAACCGCCAATTGGTAGCCAGCTGGGCATATGAAAAAGGTTTGCAAAACAATGTAATTGAAAAAGTTGAACGCGATGGTAAAACCTACTTTAACATTAACGATTACATGGCCTTAAAAGAGATTTTTGGCGATTTACTAAGAGAAATTCAGAGGATAAAGTCTGAAGGTGATTATGAATCGGGCAGAGCCTTGGTTGAAGGCTACGGGGTAAAAGTAGATCATGATTTGCACATGCAAGTGCTTGAAAGGTCGGCCGCTCTTAATATACCTGCATATGGCGCCTTTATTAATCCTGAAATTAACGCGATTGAAAATGATAAAGGTGAAGTGGTTGAAGTAAATATTAGCTACCCTACAAACTTTACTGAGCAAATGCTCAAATACGGAAAAGAGCAAGGCTATCTTCCTATAAAAAATTAAAATAAAAGTTTCTTTAATATTAAAATGGTCGTTTTTTATAAAGCGGCCATTTTTTTTTATCTCGGAATTCTAACCAAAAAGGTGCTTCCCTTATTTACTTCGCTATTAACCAATACACTACCGCCAATTGCTTCGGCTTGTGTTTTTACTAAGTAAAGGCCAATGCCGTGACCTTCGATACCTAAATGAAAACGCTGCTTAAATTTAAATAATCTATCACCAAACTTTTTAAGATCAATGCCCATTCCATTGTCTTCAACATAAAGCTCGGTATAAGATTTTACTTTTTTGGTGTAAACATTTATTACCGGATTAACTCCCTGTTTATGGTACTTAATAGCATTAGTGAGTAAATTACTTAAAATACTATTTACATAGCCACGTACCGTGGTTACAGACTTTACATCACTAAACAATAATGATATTGTAAAATTAAAAGGACGTGTTATGGGATATGATGATTTATTAGAAGAACTAAAATTAGATCAATGTATTATTCAAAAATAATGAT
>JBMYOR010000403.1:0-3527 GCA_049599535.1 Bacteroidia bacterium
ATATTGAGCATTGGCTAAGCGATTTAAAAACACTTAATGCCGACTTAATTATTACTGATCAAGCTAAGTTCAAAAGTGAAATGTTTTTTGATTCGCACCATTTGAAACCTGAATTTTTTGAACTGATTTTACCCTTAACATACTGTAACAATTACGCAACTCACCAAAATATAGGGTACAGGTTTTATTGATTTTCTGTCAAAATTTCTTCCACTTTTTTTTTACCAATTGCAACTTATAGTTTGGCTAATTGTTTGATAAGAACAGAAAATCAAATAGAGCTTAAAAAAAATGGAAAACCAATTACCAAAACTTTTTAAAACTACAGCATTCTGTTTAATTCTTATTTTGGCATCGGCATTTACGCCTATCAGCAACAATACAACAAGTACAAAAACTGAAAATTTAAAGTTTGATATTGTTGCGTTTGACATGGTTTTGGGCAAACTTGATGTAATGAAAGTAAGCCACGGCGAAAACATTTATTACAGCAGTAAAACCAAGGTTCATTTTGACGTAATTAAAAGTTTTGATGTACTCTTTGATTTTAATGTAAACTTTAGTTTAGGGCAAATGCAAAATTCAATAATTAAAGCAAGCGTTAATGGCGATGTGTACACCAACACCCAAACTAAAAAAGTATACAACAGCTATCATGTTTATAAAGAAGGTGAAAAAGCCAAAGAAATAACAGATCCAATTGATTTTTCTACCATTCAATTATATTTTGACGAGCCCATACAAAAAACCCAATGCTACGCCGAACAGCAAGGTAGCTTTAATACCATAACTCCATTGGGAAATCATAGCTATAAAATGAAAAACGAGAAGGGAAGAGAAAACATTTACTATTACGAAAATGGTAAGCTTAAAAAAGCAGTAATAGATTCTGGATTAAAGGAATTTGAGATTGTTGCTAAGGAGCAGATTCAGTAGGGAGCATTCAAACCTGCAATTACGCTGGGTTACACTAGTGTAAATTCCATTTATATCTGAAAACACGCTCGGGTTTCCCCAGTATAGCTTTTATACCTTTTTTACGAGGAATAATTAGCACGCATGCTCAGAGCCAAGCATCTGTAAATCAAAATCTTAAATTAATTTTTTCACAGTCGCGTTAAACGGTGCATTTATGTGTTTCTTGAGTTCAATAATTTCATTGACCAAATCAACTTTTAATATAACAATTGGTCCTTTTTTAGCTCCTGAAACAGTATTAACATTCTCCAATCCAATTACTTCGTAAAAGACTTTTTTACCATTTAATTGAAACTCCAACCAGCAACCTTTTTCTAAAAAACCGGAGATGTCTTCACATTCTAGAACGATACTTTGATCTCTTATAATCGAGAGTATTTCTACTTCGCCTATGATTTTCATTTCAAAGAGTAATTGTCAATTTTAATAACCAAAATTAGTCTTCATTATCTATCTTGAATTTACCCATTCTCCTTAACCCTATAGTCAATCTTTATAACAATTGGCTTAAATCAAGAACTTGCCCATTCCAAATACCATATTTTTTTCAATGAATTGAGATGCTGGACTTTTTGAAAACGCCTGAAATCAAAAAGATTTAATCATAAAAAAGCCCCGAATCAGTTAAGAATCGGGGCTTTCCATTTTATTGTTTTTGAAGAATTACTTCTTGTCGTCTACTTCTTCGTAATCAACATCGGTAACTTCATCTTCACCAGCTGCATCAGGGCCCGCTCCGGCATCTGCTGCTCCTTCAGCTCCGGCTGCTCCACCTTGAGCATCTTGCTGTGCTTGGTAAATATGTTGAGAAGCGGCTTGCCATACTTCATTCAATTTGGCCATGTGGGTATCAATACCTTCCATGTCTTGTTTTGAATGAGCTTCTTTCAAGTCTTTTACGGCTTCTTCAATCTTACCTTTTTCTTCAGCCGGTAACTTATCGCCAAACTCGCTCAATTGCTTTTCGGTTTGAAAAACCAATGAATCTGCTTGATTTAATTTCTCAACTTTTTCTTTAGCTTCTTTATCAGCACTAGCGTTGGCTTCGGCTTCGTCTTTCATTCTTTGAATTTCCTCATCACTTAAGCCTGATGAAGCTTCAATTTTAATTGACTGCTCTTTGCCTGTGCCTTTATCTTTTGCTGATACATTAAGAATTCCGTTAGCATCTAAATCAAAAGTTACTTCAATTTGTGGTACTCCCCTTGGTGCAGGTGGAATATCGTTTAATTGAAAACGACCAATTGATTTGTTTTGGTTGGCCATTGGACGCTCACCTTGCAATACATGAATATCTACTGCCGGTTGGTTATCACTTGCTGTTGAAAAAACTTCTGATTTTTTGGTTGGTATAGTAGTGTTGGCTGGGATTAATGTAGTCATTACACTACCCATGGTTTCAATACCTAAAGTAAGCGGGGTTACATCTAAAAGAAGTACATCTTTAACTTCACCTGTAAATACACCACCTTGAATAGAAGCACCAATTGCTACAACTTCATCTGGGTTTACACCTTTACTTGGCTCTTTACCAAAGTATTTTTTCACTTCTTCAACCACCTTAGGTATACGAGTAGAACCACCTACTAGCAATACTACATCAATATCAGAAGGTTGTAAACCGGCATCTTTCATTGCCTTACGAGTAGGATCAATACTGCGCTGAATTAAAGTATCGGCTAATTGCTCAAACTTGGCTCTTGAAATTTTGGTTACTAAGTGCTTTGGCATATTGTCAATTGCCATAATGTAAGGCAAGTTGATCTCAGTTTCAGTTGAGCTTGACAATTCTACTTTGGCCTTCTCAGCAGCTTCTTTTAATCTCTGAAGTGCCATTGGATCTTTTCTAAGATCTACATTCTCTTGGTTAATGAACTCTTGGGCTAAGAAATCAATGATTACTTTATCAAAATCATCACCACCAAGGTGAGTATCACCGCTTGTAGAAAGTACTTCAAAAACGCCATCACCTAATTCTAGGATTGAGATATCGAAAGTTCCACCACCAAGGTCATAAACAGCGATTTTTTGATCTTCGCCTTTTTTATCAAGACCATAAGCCAGTGCAGCTGCAGTTGGCTCGTTAATGATACGTTTTACCTTTAGGCCTGAAATTTCACCAGCTTCTTTTGTGGCCTGTCGTTGCGCATCGTTAAAGTATGCAGGTACAGTTACTACCGCTTCAGTAACCTCTTGTCCAAGATATTCTTCGGCAGTTTTCTTCATTTTTTGAAGTACTCTGGCCGATAGCTCTTGAGGGGTGTACTGCTTACCGTTTACATTTACACGTACGGTATCATTGCTACCTTGCTCTACATTATAACTTACTTGCTCTAATTCTCCTTTAACTTCAGAATATTTTCGGCCCATAAAACGCTTTACTGAAGCGATTGTGTTTACAGGGTTTATAATAGCCTGACGCTTAGCTGGGTCTCCAACTTTTACTTCTCCGCTGTCTAAAAAAGCGGTTACCGAAGGCGTTGTTCTTTTTCCTTCGCTGTTTTGGATTACTACCGGTTGGTTACCTTCCATTACAGCAACACAAGAGT
>JBMYOR010000404.1:0-3524 GCA_049599535.1 Bacteroidia bacterium
AATACTTTTTACTTTGGTGTCTCTTCCCAATAGAACTGATACATCTAAGATTAAATATTTTGGGCTACGGCTACTGGATAATACAAAAGACCTGGGCGGAGAACATAAATTTGATAACTGCGATAAGCTAGTATCACATACCGAAGAGCTTACAATTGGTGACTGGGAGCTCCAATACTATGTCCGAAACGAGCTTGGGCAATGGATAACTGAATACAAAACATTTACCGTGCAAGGCGATGTTCCTTCTCAAAACTGTTTTAGAATATTTTAATCAGAAATATGGCAATTAGATATACACTCATTTTTATAGCGCTACTAGTTTCAAATCTGCTTTTTGCTCAAAAAAAGACTTCTAATGATTGCCTAAAGCTAATTCCTAAAGCAACCGCTATTCCTGATGTTGACCCTTGTAATCATAACTATACTGGAGCCATGGGTGCATACTTAGATTGTTGTTGTGACGTTTCTAAAAATAATAGCAATCAATCTGATAGTAAAAATGGTAAAGAAAAGGATGAAGTTGAAAGTAATGAAGAAAATAAAAATGAACCTAATAGTGGGAAAGGTGGATTAGATGATAGTGGTGTTAGGGCTTCGGCAGCTGCCCTAAGATTAGCAAATAGCTACACACAGCAAGGAGACCAAGCAGCAGCAAGGGGTGATTATGAAGCTGCAAGAAACTATTATCAAGCAGCCTATAATGTTTGGCCAAGCCCCGAAATTGAAGCTAAAATGCGTCAAATGGAAATTAACCAAGGAGTTGAATATGCTGCATTATTTATAATAGGCTTTTCTGAACTAGACCCCGGACCAGGGAACGCAAGAGGAGCGCTACATTATGGTATTGGATATTCGCAATTTGGTTTTAACAGAAACTCCAGCATTCCAAACTTTACAGCCCGCGGTTTATATGGAAGCATCTCAGGCCATCATACTTTTTATTTCAACAAACGCAGGCGTTTTGGATTGCTTTTAGGCGGCAATGCATTATTCGCCAATCCAGCTAGTTCCGATAACTTTTTTGATGCATCAGGACTTGAAGTAAACTCTATTGGCAACACAACCGAAGAGTTTTACGCTCGCTTTCAAAACTTTCAAGGTTATGTGGGACTAACTGCATTCAAGTACTTTCAATTTGGAGCTCTATTACAATGTTCTGGATTGAGCGCTGAGTTCATGCCCAAATCAACCCGCATGGAAGATGAAGATTACACCGTTTACGCTTATGGTGGACGCAACACCATGAGCTTAGGTGCAATGGCAAGTGTAATGCCCTACATAAAAAAGCGAACTAGACTTAGAATTATTGGTTGGATGATTGATGAAAGATCCGGTGAAGAAGCTTATCCCGTACCTTCATTACAAAAGAATAATAGACAAATTTTAAACTATGGCTTACGTGCCGAACTAGGCTTACGGGCTTGGAGCTTTTCCGTTTTTACAGGCTCATACACCTACTTTAATGCAGACTTATCAGATGGTAGTCCACTAAACCTTGTGCCAAGTATGATGCCTGCAAATGATATTGGTTTAGATTATTGGGGTTTTACTATTGGGTTTGGTTTTACGTGGTAATAGAAAACAAAAAGGCTGCCTTAAAGGCCGCCTTTTAATAATAATAGGGGTATCGTGAATGATGCCACAAGTTATTTCGATAGATTTAATTCCATCGTTTCTGATCAGTAACGAGCGATTTCAATCACTCACCCTAAAGATTATCTAAGCGAAAAACTCAACATATAACTTTATGGTACAATGCCCGATACTCCTAAAAAATAATGATATTCTGGTTTTATTTATTGCAGCTTAAAGTTAACTGGAATGGTATACTTTACCGCAACGGGCTCATCATTATTCATTCCTGGTTTCCAGTTGGGCATACTTTCTATAGCTTTAACGGCTGCTGCTTTAAGATTGTCATTTTCTCCTTTAAGTACGTTTACATCATCTACCGCTCCATTTGACTTGATTGTAAATTGCACAATAATATTTTCTTCTATCCCGTCTATTTTTTCTTGTTCTGGATATTTTACATTATCTCGCAAATAAGTTACTAATGCATCCATTCCGCCATCAAACTCGGGCATTACCTCAGCCACATCTACTACGGTTTCAGGTTCTACCGAATCGGAAGGCTGCAAGCTGGCACTTTCGCTACAGGCTACAATAATTAACGATGAGAAAATAATAGGCAATATGCCTGCAAATAGGACTTTTCTAATAATTTTAGTTGGTGTTTTGTGTAACATTTCAATTCTATTTTTAAGTTGTTGAAAGCTTGGATTTATGGCTGATGTTAATTGCAAACTGCTTTTCCACCTTGCAAACAGTAATAAGCCTTTTGAGTAGGATTGCACGTGGTTTTTAGCAATGAGATCAGCCTCATACTCATGTACCATTTTAAGTTCTCTTTTGACTAAATAAACAAAAGGGTTAAACCAAAAAAATATAGTGAGTAATTCTAAGAATATAACATCAATACTATGACCTTGATTAATATGGGCTTGCTCATGTGCCAATACTTGCTGCCTTACTTCGCCTTCTAAGTTCTTGGGTATAAATGTCCATTTTAAAAATGAACAAGGACTTTGACTTGAAGCAATTTCTCTTATACTACTTGTTATTTTTTTACTCGTTGAAAGCAACCGTACAACTGAAAACAGTCTAGCAAAAAATAGTATCGTTAAAACCAAAACACCAACTTGATAAACACCTTGTACTGTAATCCATGGTTTCACTAGATTTTGAGTTTCTTCAGGATTTTCAATTAAAATGTTAGGTAATGTATAGGTAATTACAGGAACTTGCTCACTAATTGACAATAAAGGCAAAAACATTGAGCAAGAAGCCAAGAGCAAATAAACCCTTTTAGCCAAATGCCAAGTGGTTGACTTAAGTGCTATTATATAATAGCTATAAAACAGTAATAGAGTTGTTATTACTTTTAATGCTATCTCAAGACTCATTTCCATAACTTTCAATTTGCTTTTTTAATTGATCAATTTCTTCTTCGCTAAGCTCGCCACTACCCGCAAAAAAGGAAAACATACTGCTAAACGAATTATTAAAATAACCACCAAGCAAAGATCTAATGCTTTGCTTCTGGTACTCAGCCTTATCTACAATTGGATAATACTGATGACTTTTGCCATATGCCTTGTGTTTTACAAACTCTTTTTTCTCTAAAATTCTAATAATAGTGCTTGTGGTGTTATAGGCAGGTTTTGGCTCAGGTATTTCTTCAATAATTTCCTTTACAAAGGCCTTTTTAAGCTTCCAAAGAATCTGCATTACTTCTTCTTCAGCTTTGGTCAATTGTTTCATAACCACAAATCAACTAAATCTTTAGTTAATAAACTAAGGATTTAGTTTTAATTTTTATAATAATTGCTTCTGCATCTACAAACCTTATTGCTAATTTTATACCTTCACAATACACTTTAATAAATTTTATACCTTCTTCTTTATCATTAAAAAGTTTTCTATTATTCATCACTTCAGCAAGATCATTTATTATTTGC
>JBMYOR010000405.1:0-3520 GCA_049599535.1 Bacteroidia bacterium
TGGTGGGGTTGCTTGTAAAAATTAAGTATGGTTCAATGGCCGTATTATTAATTGATTGGGTAAGTGCACTTGCCAATACCACGCTATTGTTTATTGGGTTTTCAGCATTTTTAATTTCAGCTTTTTTTCCCGTTTCAGTTTTTTGGCTTCTACTTAAATTTTCTAATTGGGTTTCTCCAATTTTATTATTTGATATAGCAATAGATTGGTTTAAAAGCTGCTTTTGGCTAGGGCTAACTACAATTGTAGGAAGCATATTTTGTGGTGCAATAGTATTATTTTCATGCGCAAACCGAGGACCACTAATATTATTGTTTGGCTGGTTGAGCAACCATGCAAATGCAATTAATAAGAGTATAGCGGCTGCGGCAGCATATCTTGCAAAAAGAGGCATTACAAAGCCACCTTTTTTGAGTTTTCGTTTATTCGGAAAACGATGAATATTGCTTTTGGCCAAATAAACTAAACTGTATAGTTTTTGCTCTTTTTCAAGATTATTGGCAGTCACAAAAGCATTTAGTTCGTTTGAGCTTTTATCATTAAGTAGGCCTTCGTTTTGAGCAATCATAAAGTCGTCAACGTTTTGAGCGTTAATCAACTCAGGCTTTTTTAATTGGTTTTTATTGTTAAATTTTAGTGTTTGGGGAGTTAAGGTTACATCACTAAAGTCTTGCTCAAATTCTGTTTTTAATGCAGGGTGGTTTTCTAGAAACAATAATAAATCGGCAACCTGCTGCTCGTTTAAGTTTCCTTCGGTATAATCTAAAAAACAGGCTTCGTAATTGTGTAGGTTTATATCCATTATACTACCATTTCTAAGTTACCAATATATTGTTTTAGAGCTTTTCGTGCTCTAAAAATGTAAACTTTCACTTGGCTCTCTTTTAAGCCGGTAATTTTACCAATTTCGTCATAGGCGTATCCTTCATAATCTCTTAGCATAATAACCGATCGCTGTATTTCAGGTAGTTTTTTTATGGCTAATTGTAAAACTTCCTGCACATCGTTATATTGCTCGCTTGTGCTGTGCAAATCTTCATTTACATCATCTAGGTCTCCTTGGTTTTTATTTTTTCTAATAGCGTCAATCATGGTGCGGTATCCAGCAGAAAACATGTACGATTTTGCTGTTTTATATTCAATATCTTCAACTTTTCGCCATAGTTTTTCAAAAGTGTCTTGTACTATGTCTTGAGCCACAGCCTCGTCTCGTATATTTTTCAGAATAAACCTAAAAAGGTTATCTGCATATAAATCAACAGTTTTATTAAACTCCGCTGTGGTCATACTTAGGTTGCTGTTAAAGGTAATACGTTGTACCTATTAAAAAGTTACAGCAGTTTAGTATTAATTGTATTCTTTGGTTTTAAATATTTTAAAATCAGGGGCTTATCTCGCTTAATTATTGTTTAATTAAAGCAATAGATTCTGAAACCTGGTGTAAAAAAGCATGTAGATTTTTATCAACAGCACCTAGGTTTTGATCAATAATCCAAAATTGGTGATCGTTTTGGTTTTTGTATTCAATGTAAAAACCGCCTTGATCATGGCAGTCGGGGCAACCTAATGTGTGCTCTGATTCAGCCAATAAAGCACTCGGAAAATCATTAATTAATTCACGCACCAACTCATACTTTTCTTTATCGAGCAAATTAAATTTGGTGTCTGATATATTAAGACTATTAGGGTAATTGTCATTTTCATCTTCATAAAGATTGTTGTGATCAATTTTAAAAATTTCAACACAAGTTTCACCGTTACACATTCCGTAAAACTCACCAAAAATCAAATATTCTGGGGTTCTTGAGTCATTAAACTTGTCTTGACACGAAATCGTTAAACTTAAAAAAGATAGAATAAAAAATAGGCGGAACATGTTGCTTAAAACTTTGCATTAGAAATGAGAATTTAGATTAAAAGGTTGTTTGCAACATTTAAAATAATTGAGCAAATAGATTAAAAAGTAACCAATAGTTGAGCATTAGAATCCGTAATGCACTTAAGTTGCTAAAAAATTATGGATTATAAAGCCGTAAGCCAAAAGGCAAATACATTGTACTAATTATTTTTTTTAAAGTAATTGCAACCCCAATTTAATGTCAATGTCAATAGGTTCGTAATGATTGCTGAAGCTCCTTTTGAAATAAAGCATTTAGACCTTGTAAACCGGTGTAAACAAGGTGATCAGCGCGCGTTTCATAAGCTTTATTTGCTTTACTCGCGGGCCATGTTTAATATATGCGTACGAATGATGAACAACCGCGAAGAAGCAGAAGATCTTTTGCAAGATGCCTTTGTTTCAGCCTTTAAAAATATTCAGAATTACCGCGAAGAATCAACTTTTGGTAGCTGGATAAAGCGAATTGTTATAAATAAATGTATAAATGCGATTAATAAAAAATCTGTTGAGCTTACTGAGCTCAACGAGCAAATTGCAAAAGAAGATGAGCTTGAAGATGAAGGTTCGGCCGACCTTTTTTACGAAGATTTAAGTGTTGATGGAATTAAGCAGGGCATTGCACAATTAAGCGATGGTTATAGAACAGTAATTACACTCTATTTATTAGAAGGGTACGATCATTTAGAAATTGCCGAAATACTGGGTATTTCTGAATCCACTTCTAAAACACAGTATCTGCGTGCCAAAAAACGATTAAGAGAAATTTTAAAACAACAAGGTTATGAGCGATAATTTAGAAAAATTCGTAAAGCAAAACCGCGAAGCTTTTGATAGTGAGGTTCCTTCAGATTTGGTGTGGAAATCAATACAAAATGAAGTAAAACCAATAAAAAAGCCATCAAAAGTTATTAAAATCAACAGCAGGTTTATGTGGGCCGCAGCCGCAATGTTAATTTTTGCCTTTTCGGTGATTTTATATCAGGGCGGTGTAATTAGAGATTTAAAAGGTAACAGCGGCCTTGCAATTGAAACCAACAATACCATTGAAACTGAATGGAAAATGCCACCACAGTTGCAAGATATGAATCAAGCTTATGTGCAACAAGTAGGCATTACCATGGATTTGCTAAAGCGATTTCCTACCGAGCAAGAAGAGTTAAAAGAAGAACTTACCGAACTTGATAATGAGTTTGAAGTCCTAAAAAGTGAGTTAGGAACCGAGATAGCATCTGAAGATGTGCTACACGCCATGATTGAAAATTATAGAATAAAACTAGAGCTACTTGAAATTACCCTTGAATATTTTAAACGATCAGAAAAAATAGTTGAAGATGAAGAACTTACTTTATAAAACATTAATCTTTTTGAGCTTAATATTAGTAGCTCAGCAGGTATCGGCATCAATGTATATTGAAAAAAGACGAACCTTAAGAAAAGCATTTGCTGTAAATGAGAGTACTAGTATTGATATAAGTTCAAAATACGGAACCATAAATCTTACCCACTGGGACAAAGATTCAATAGCCTTTAAAATTGAAATTATTGGTAAAAGCAAAAGCGAAGATTTTAGTCAAGAAATGATTGACGATACTCAGGTAAAGTTTTCGGCAAATGATGCCT
>JBMYOR010000406.1:0-3515 GCA_049599535.1 Bacteroidia bacterium
ATAAGCACCGCCAATTCTTGAAGCATGAAGCACTACTCTATTTTTTATTGTACCGAGAATATCCATAACTGAATTCACTAATTGAAAAAGCCCAAAAACCAAAGCAACTATAGAAATTCCCTTTGATCCGAAAACGGCCACATAAAGCATAAATAAACCGATTAAAATACCCAGATATGGCAGGTAATTTCTAACCCAATTTTTTTTAAAGGCATAAAACCCCATTAGGGTCATGTAAATGGTAAACAGTGCAATGGATTGCAAAAAGGGGTTTGGTTTAATGAATGTAATGGCAACACCAAACACAGCTGATGCACTCATGCTAATCACAAACCATTTGCCTGATGTGGTGTGGTTCCCTTTTTTCTTAGTTGAAAAAGCAGCTATTGCTCCAGTTACTAATGAAATAGCACCGAATAAAATATGTGCTATTAATAAGATTTTGTACATGATCGATATTTTGAATTTTACCTGAAATTGACGCTGATATTGAGGTTGGAATTAATCACTAAAGTGATATTTCATTCTTTGCGGGTAAACCACCATTTGAATAAAGTTGAATTCTAAGTCTCTTGAAAAATGAGCTTCAGCAAATTCATCATAGCCCCATTTTGGTTGATACCTAAGACTTGTTCTTAAAATGAACCACTCGGCTTGTGTTGGTCTAATATCCCATCCAAACACAATGCTTGCCGATTGGTTATTTCCTTTCTCGTAAATGTTTGGTTGATTTTGAGAATTTATTATGAGTTCGTAAAAGCTGTTGTTTAATCCTAAACCGACAAACGACATAAAACCATGGTAATCAAACAAGAACCTAAACACTTCAAAAGATAATCTTCTGTCTTTTAGCTGATAAGCAAAGTTTTCATTTCTCACAAACCTTGTTGGTGCTCGGTAAGCCAACCTAAAAACCAATTCTCTTTTTGCTGAGTAGTAGCTCAACCCAAACTCAGGCATAAGGCTTAACTTGGCAATATTTGGTTCATAGCCCTGATTTACAAGATACTCCACAGGAGCTATTGCAATGGCCGAAGACATGCCCACTCCTAATCCAAAGGTGCTGGCATGCCCATTATTTTCCATTTCAGCGGCCTTTTCACTTAACCATTCTGCATCATTTCCTGCTGTAAAATCAAAGTGCTTTTTAACACCCAAATCAAAAGCAAAAGGAGCTGAATTTATGGTGCTTGCACCGTAAGGCAAAGTCCACGTATTCATTGGGTTATACCTAGCGCCAACTTCTAATGTCCACGACTTTTTAAAAACGTAGTAAAGGCCGGTTTCAAACGAAATGGCATTTTTTTCAAGGGTAGGAATATCATCACCAAAAAGTGCGGGAGTTTGCCAATGCGCCCCAAAAAATGGTCTAAATCCATTGTTCTTTAAACCAAAGGGAATCCATCGAGCTCCCGTTTGCACGCCTTCAGTAAAGTTGTATCCATCACCTAAATTTTGATTTCCTAAGGGGAATGAAACATAAATATCTGCCTTTCCCCAAAAATGTAAACCTCCAATAGTTGCCCTTTGATAGCTAGATAAATTCTCATTTCCGGTAAGTAGCCCAATACCAAGTCCAACATAAGTTTGTGCAAACTTGAAACGTTCCTTTTCTTGTGCTTTTACATTGATGCCTGCAAATAATAAGACAAAAACTAAAGTTAGGCGCATTCTTTTTTTCTTCAATGTTAGCTCATCAAAAAGCACATTTTAATGCCAAAGGGATAAATGGGAAGCCTTTGGGACTGTTGTGAAGCATTGGGATTAATGGGAATCTAATAGGGCTAAGATTTCATCATGCTTTGACCTTGAAATTGGGATTTCTGGCAAACCTTCTCCTAGCTTTAGTTTAAGACCACGTGCGTTTCCGTCTACACTTTTCACCTTATTCAGGTTGACCAAAAAAGATCTATGCACCCGTTTTAAATCACTGAATTCGACCAATTGGTTTTCCAAGTCTTTCAAACTGTTTCTAAAAAGCTCTTTTTTTAGATCGCCTTCAATTACGTAGTATAGTTCAATATAATTATCTGCCGATTTGCAGTAGTAGAACTGTTCTTTATTTATTGACACCGCCTCGCTCCCATCTTCACTTTTAATTGAAAGCTTTTCATCTTTAAAGCTGACCATTTCTTCAGGTTCAATATGCGCATTAATACTTGCAGACTCATTCAAGTATTTCTTGGTCAATCTATTCTGCTCAAAAAGCATTAGAAAACTCAATGGAAAAACACCCACCGCAAACGTGTAGCCTAAAAACATGAATAAACCTTTTGCGCTAAGGGATGTAAACCCATTTAAATAGGCCCAATAGAAATTGCCAACCACCACGGCTAAAACAATTGCAATGGTTAACAATAAATTCCTGCCCAGTGTCCAACGCTCTTCATTAAAAAAATTGGGAAAAACCAATCGGAATAAAAAAGGTAAAACACCTTGAAAAACTATGGTTACCACTCCAAAACCAACACTTGCTTTTAAGAGTCCGTTTTGTAATTCACCCAAGCCAAATGGCTTAAATCCATAAAGAAAAATGAAAACAAACAAGCCAAAAAGTAAGGCTTGTATTAATTGCTTCTTATAGTTGGTTTCTAGTGGATATGGGCGATTGAGAAAGCTCAAATTAGTTCATTATTTTACAAAGGCAAATTATACATACTTTTTACATAGTGAAGAATCAACACCGCAAATATTAAACTGCGAAAATGCTTCCATTTCTCTTATTTCTAAATACAATCTTTAGTTCAACAATTAACAGGTTTATGGTCCAACCCAACCACGAAACCAACACATACATATCCATAGGTGGAAGCGCTAAAGTGTTGGCCAATATCCACTTAAACAACCTTAGACTAACCGCCGAAAATGTAAGCGCAAAGCTTCTGTACATAAAGTTTTGATGCTTTTCCCACTCTCCTTTTTTGGCTTTTAAAAAGGCTTTAAGCGTGAAATAAAACCAGAGAATACTTAAAAGCAAAAATGAAGTTTTCCCCCAAATGCCACCGTTGGCATGTATAGCCATTATAAATCCTGAAGGTGCCGATAGAAATAAGGTAATTCCTACATAGAACTTTCCAAAGGTTTTATGCCATTTGCTGTTATTCTTCCTAACCCAAGGAATGAGTTGAATTATACCAAAACCTAGAACAAAGATGCTTGAATAAACATGTGTGAAAAATGCGATTTGGTAATACAAAAGCTCTATTTCAGCATTCTTAATGCGCAAAAAAGCTACATTAAAATTTATTGGAATGTACTGAAGCGTAATTAGCAACATTAAATACAGAAAGTACACTGCCGCTATTAGCAATGAAGAGTTAAAGACTTGCTTGAACCCGAATTGCATGATTAGCCCCTTCCAAATCTATCGTAGTATTCAGCCGCGTTTTTCTCGTATTTGAGCAATAGCTCAATATTCATCTTTTCAAGTTCGGTAAAGTCTGCCTTAATATCATTGTGTACAGGAATGTACCAACTTTGAGCATCGAAAAACACTCGTAAAGGTCTGCTTTTAA
>JBMYOR010000407.1:0-3512 GCA_049599535.1 Bacteroidia bacterium
CTCCTATTAATAGTGCTGTTACCGAAACTAAATTAGCACTTGAAAAGCTTAATAAAATACTAGAATCTGCCAATGGTAATGAGTCTACACTAGGTATGTTGGTAAACGACAAAGAACTTTATTTAAAAATTGACAGCGCAATTGAGAGTTTTGATAAGTTGGCTAAAGATATTAAAGCCCATCCCAAAACCTACTTAGCGCCTTTGGGTAAAAAAAATAACAAAAACGATTAGAGATTGTATTGTTCTTGAGTTTGGTTATTTAATTGAGCCTTATGCTTAACTAATTTCCAAAAATTACATTGTACATTTTCATTAGCCATGTTACTATGATCTAATGATATTAATAAATAAGTTTTATATATAATCAGGATTCAAATTGCATATTGAAGTCAAAACATACTTTGTAGCGAAGCGTAATTTCATTTAAATTTAAGTTTCCACATAAATTGTATGTAATTGTTAATTAATTTTTTGACAAGATTTCAAATAGTCGCATATTTGCACTCCCAAAAACGAAAGCAGATGTCACGAGTTTGTGAACTAACCGGAAAGAAATCAATGGTGGGCAATAACGTTTCTCACTCTAATATAAAGACCAAGAGACGTTTTTATCCAAACCTACAAACTAAGAAATTCTACTTACCAGAAGTAGACAAGTGGGTTACACTAAAGGTATCAACGGCCGCAATCAGAACAATTAACAAAAACGGCGCGTACCAATACATAAGATCAGTTGAAAAGAAACAAGGTATTAAAATTATATAATCATGGCTAAAAGAGGAAACCGAGTTCAAGTGATCCTAGAGTGTACCGAACACAAAGATTCAGGTATGCCAGGCACTAGCCGTTACATTACTACCAAAAACAAAAAGAATACTACTGGTAGAATGGAGTTGAAAAAATACAACGCTACTATGCGAAAGCACACTGTTCATAAAGAAATAAAATAAGTAATCCATGGCAAAGAAAACCGTTGCAACGCTTCAAGATAAAGGTAAAAGAAACCTAGTTAAAGTGATAAAAGCAGTTAAATCACCTAAGAGTGGTGCCTACACTTTTAAAGAAGAAATGGTTGCCAAAGACAAGGTAAACGATTTTTTGAAAGATTAAAATGTCTTTCATTTTAAAATATTTTTAAGCTTCTCGATACCGAGAAGCTTTTTTTGTTTAACAGTAATTTATATGGGATTTTTTGATTTTCTAAAGAAAAAAGAACAGAAACAAGCTGAGCAACCCAAGGCTGATAAGCTAGACTCTAGTTTAAATAAAACGCGCTCAGGCTTTTTTAGCAAGCTTGGTAAAGCACTGGTAGGTAAATCTAAAGTTTCGGCGCTTGAGCTTGACGATATTGAAGAAGCCCTAATTAGTGCTGATGTAGGCTTAGATACCACCGTAAAAATCATTGACCGGTTAGAAGCGCGTGTATCTAAAGATAAATATTTAAATACCGATGAACTGAATCTAATTCTACACGATGAGATTCAGCACATGCTAGCCGAAAACAAACAACGTGAATTTACCGAGTTTAACTCAGCAAATAATCGCCCTTATGTAATAATGGTTGTTGGGGTTAATGGTGTTGGCAAAACTACATCGATTGGCAAAATCGCTAATAAATATAAAAGTCTCGGAAAAAAAGTTACACTCGGGGCTGCCGATACCTTTAGAGCTGCTGCTGTTGATCAATTGGGAATTTGGGCTGAACGCACAGGTGCTGAATTTGTTAGCCGTGGCATGAATGCCGATCCTGCTGCAGTTGCTTACGATGCAGTTGAAAGTGCAAAAGCCAAAAATTCAGATGTTGTAATTGTAGATACAGCTGGAAGACTGCACAATAAGATTCATTTGATGAATGAACTTTCTAAGATTAAACGTTCCATTCAAAAAGTGATTCCTGAAGGACCTGATGAAGTAGTATTGGTACTTGATGCTTCTACTGGCCAAAATGCCATTGAACAAGCAAAACAATTTATTAAAGCCACTGATATTAATACGATTGCACTTACCAAATTAGATGGCACCGCCAAAGGTGGAGTTGTACTCGGAATTGTAGACCAATTCCAAATTCCGATCAAATACATTGGAGTAGGCGAGCAAAAAGAAGACCTTAAAATTTTCAGACAAGAAGAGTTTATTAAATCACTCTTTACCTAGATGAAAGCGAATCCAAACAAAAAGCCAAGAATTAACCTTTATACTTTAGGCTGTTCTAAAAACACTTTTGACTCTGAAACTCTAATGGGACAGCTGCATGCCAATAAAATGGATGTAGTGCATGAACAAGAAGTGGCCAATAGCGATACCGTTGTTATTAATACTTGTGGTTTTATTGACAACGCAAAGCAAGAGTCAATTGATACCATTCTTGAGTTTGTAGAGGCCAAAGAACGTGGTGAAGTTGAAAAAGTAGTGGTGATGGGTTGCCTCTCTGAGCGATTTAAAGAAGAGCTACAATCAGAAATCCCACAAGTTGATGCCTTCTATGGCTCTAATGCCATTCCGCAAATAGTTGAAGACCTAGGTGCCAATTACAAATACGAGCTTCTTGGCGAAAGACAATTAACCACCCCTAGCCATTACGCTTATTTCAAGATTTCTGAAGGTTGCGATAGACCGTGCTCCTTTTGCGCTATACCAATTATGCGTGGAAAGCATGTTTCTACTCCAATTGATAAGTTGGTAGATAATGCAAAAAAGCTTGCTGCTAACGGAACTAGAGAATTAATACTCATCGCGCAAGACCTAACATATTATGGTCTTGACATTTACAAGGATAGAAAATTAGCAGGGCTACTTGATAAATTATCATTGGTTGATGGCATTGATTGGATTAGAATGCAGTATGCCTACCCTTCTAAGTTTCCATTTGATATTTTGCCTTTAATCAAGGAGCGAGATACCATTTGCAACTACCTAGATATGCCCTTGCAGCACATTAGCGATAATCAATTAAAACTGATGCGCCGCGGTATTAGCAAGCGTAGAACCATGGATGTACTCGATAGAATAAAGTCAGAAGTACCCGATATTGCACTGCGCACCACCATGTTGGTAGGCCATCCGGGAGAAACGGATAAGGACTTTCAAGAACTATATGATTTTGTACAAGAATATAAGTTTGATCGTTTAGGTGTTTTCACTTATTCACACGAAGAAAACACCCATTCTCACACCATGACCGATGATGTGCCCGAAGAAGTAAAGCAAGAAAGAAAGGATGCATTGATGGAAATTCAGATGGATATTTCAACCGAAAAGAATGCAGCCAAAGTGGGTAAAACCTTAAAGGTTTTGATTGACCGAGTTGAAGGCAACTACTTTGTAGGGAGAACCGAAGCCGATAGCCCTGAAGTTGACAACGAAGTGCTTATAAACGCTGAAGACCATTACTTAAGAATTGGTGACTTCTATAACGTAAACATTGTTGATGCCATGGAATATGATCTATTTGGAGAGGTAGAAAAATAAAATTTGAAATTTGAAACAAAAGAAATTTTTAATGATGGAACT
>JBMYOR010000408.1:0-3507 GCA_049599535.1 Bacteroidia bacterium
AAAATAACGCTGACTCCCTATTTAATACCTCCAAAGTCACTAAAAAAACAACACAATTCCAAAATAATAGGCCTACAAGTTGAAAATAAAATAAAATTAAAATTGGAGAAAAAATTTAAAAAACTGGATGAAAAAATGAATTAAAAAACTGGATGAAAAAAAAATTTGAAAAAAATTTTGGATGAAAAAAAGCAAACAATATTTTTTCCTCATTCACTAGCCGACTTGGTGGTCTCATATTTGGCCACATAATAGGCATGTATAAACTCGAAAACATGTCTTCAGTGAGAACATTTTGGCTTTATGTGCTCATGAAGACCCTTTCAACTTTTGTTGATTAAAGTATTTAAAAAGTTCCAATCCGGGATTAACCGGGATTAGGATAGGGAATGGCACTAGTTAGGGGAATGAGAGTTGGATAATCAACATCAGCACCAAAGAATTAGTCATCAATTTGTTTTACTTCTGGGTTGATTTTTAAAGTAGGTAATGCCCTGGGCTCACGGCTTAACTGGAGTTTAACCTGATCAAAATGGTTGCTGTAAATGTGTGCGTCTCCAAAGGTGTGAATAAAATCACCCGCCTGTAAACCAGTTACTTGTGCAATCATCATAGTTAGCATGGCATAGCTGGCAATATTAAAGGGCACTCCTAAAAACAAATCTGCACTACGTTGGTATAGCTGACAGCTTAATTTACCATTGGCAACATAAAATTGAAACATTGCATGGCAAGGTGTAAGGGCCATTTTATCTAGTTCACCAACATTCCATGCGTTTATAATTATTCTTCGTGAGTTGGGATTGTTTTTTATTGTGTGAATCGCTTCAGCAATTTGGTCATGTGTTTTACCGTCGGCCCCATTCCATGAGCGCCATTGCGCACCATATACTGGGCCAAGATCTCCATTTTCATTGGCCCATTCATCCCAAATACTCACTTTATGATCGTTAAGGTATTTCACATTGGTATCTCCTTTTAAAAACCATAATAGTTCGTAAATAATCGACTTTAAATGTACTTTTTTGGTGGTTACTAAAGGAAAACCAGCATTTAAATCAAAGCGTAATTGATGTCCAAAAACACTTCTTGTACCTGTACCCGTTCTATCACCTTTATCTACGCCGGTTTCTATTACATACCGTAATAAATCTTGGTATTGTTTCATTACAAACTATTATTTGTGCCAAAGATATTATTGGGTAAAACAATTGTGGCCTTGGCTTGTTTGCCCCGTGTGAACATTATTCAACTGTATAAAATCGGCAATTCTACTCTATTCATGTATTTTTGCCGCGTTTATCGAGAATTTGTCCCTTCAAATATTTAATAATCAAACATTTAAGGTTTAAAGAATATGGCTGAAATCGTAAGAATGCGCCGCATGAGCGACACCATGGAAGAAGGTGTAATTGTAGAATGGTTAGTAAAAGTTGGTGAAAAAGTTAAAATTGGAGATGTTTTAGCTGAAGTAGAAACAGATAAGGCTACCATGGATTTTGATTCAATTTCTGAAGGTACAATTCTTCATATTGAAGCTGAGCCAGGCACTACTATTCCGGTTGACGGCATAATTGCTGTAATGGGAGAAGAAGGTGAATCTTTTAAGGATCAATTAGAACAAGCAAAGGCGAATACATCAAGTACTGTAAAAGCCGCACCAGAAGCTGAATCAGCTCCAGAACCAGCGGCGGCTGAAAAAGTTGAAGCTACTGCTGCGCCTAAAGTGCAAGAAGCAAAGCAAGTTGTTGCTCAAACTACAACTCCAACAGTTGCCAATGATGGAAGAATAAAAGCATCTCCTTTGGCCAAAAAGTTGGCTGAAGAGAATGGCATTGATATAAACATGGTTTCGGGCACGGGAGAAGGTGGCCGAATTGTTAAAAAAGATGTAGAGTCTTTTGATCCATCAACAGTAGCCAAACCAATGGCAGCGGCAGTAAATGCAGCTAGTACTGAAGGTTATGAAGATGTTACAGTATCACAAATGCGAAAAGCAATTGCTCGTCGTTTGTCAGAAAGTAAGTTTACAGCCCCGCATTTTTATTTAACCCGCGAAATCAATATGGATAGGGTGGTAGAAGCGCGTAAATCAATAAATGAGTTTTTGGGTTCTAAAGTGTCTTTTAACGATATAATCATTAAAGCTACTGCTGCAGCGCTCAAAGCTAATCCAAAAGTAAATTCGTCGTGGATGGGCGATTCAATAAGATACAATCAGCATATACACATAGGTGTAGCTACTGCGATAGATGATGGATTAATTGTGCCTGTTATTAAACATGCTGATTTAAAGCCGATTTCAACTATATCAACAGAAGTTAAAGATTTAGCCAAAAGAGCAAAAGATAAAAAGCTTCAACCTGAAGAGTTTAGCGGTAATACTTTTACTATATCCAACCTTGGAATGTTTGGAATTGAAGAGTTTACTGCCATAATAAACCCACCAGATTCGTGCATTATGGCTGTAGGAGCAATTGCTCAAAAACCAATTGTTAAAAATGGAGAGATTGTAGTTGGTAATGTTATGAAGGTAACACTCTCATGTGACCACAGATCAGTTGATGGAGCTTTAGGAGCACAATTTTTAAGAACTTTTGCACAATTTCTAGAAGAACCACTTAGAATTCTGGCCTAAGAACATATCCAAAAGTTTATATTTGCTGTTAAGAGCTCTATTATATCTAAAAGAGGCAGGCTCTTTTCAAATTAGCATTCTAAAAGCTACAGAATAATCTTAACCATCCTTCATGATTGATGTTGAAACATTAGAGGCACGTTTGTTGCCCGAATTGCACCAGCTTGCAAAAGACCTTGAAATTAAAAACTTTAGAAAACTTAAGAAATCTGAGTTAATTGAAGTTTTAAAGAAAGAAATTAAAGTAAAACAAGGCACCAAATCAGAGAAAAAATCAGAGCCAAAGGTTGAAGTAGTTTCTGATAAAGAAGAGCAAGTTTCTTCTGATGATAAAAAAGCGAAAACTGAAAATGCAAAAGTTGTTTCGAGTCCTAAAAAGCGTGTTAGGAGACGTGTTACTGTAAAAGTAGGTAGCTCAGATGTTTCTACATTAAATAAGGATGATGAGGGTAATATAGAGTCAGTTGCAACCCCGCCAGTTGAAAATAAACCAGCAGTTGAATCAAAACCAACAAAGTCTATAGAACCCACTAAAGAAAAGAAATCAGAACCTGAAGCCACAGTTGTTGAAGAAAAGCAACAGCGCGATTCAAGAAACGAAAGACCTACTAGACCACAGCGTACTGACGTAAGAGAAGATAGAGGCCAAAGGTTTAATAGATCTGAAAGATCAGATAATAGGGGTGGCAGAGATGATAATTGGAGAAACAGAGATAATAGGGATAGAAATAGAGATCAAAGAGATAGAAACGACAATAGGCAGCCAAGAGAAGAGTATAGAAGAGAAGAAAAAGTAGAAACGGCATTGTCAAAATCATATGATTTTGAAGGTCATATTTTTTGTGAAGGTGTACTTGAAATAATTACAG
>JBMYOR010000409.1:0-3506 GCA_049599535.1 Bacteroidia bacterium
TAGAATTTGAACGCAGCTTGGTAGTAAGCGGCTCGCAGCCCGTGCGTGGTGACCCTATAAACCTCGCTACCGGCATGCTAAACACCTTTACGGTATCGTCAAGAAAATACGCCGTGCGACAATCAAACTTATCATGCGCAACAATGTATGGTTTAAAGTACTCTACCTCTTTAGTAGTATCGGCTTTATAAATGTGTTCTGCATTTAGCACTGTATCTACACTTGTACGGTCTCCATAATCAAAATAAAGTTTGTGTACATTTTCGCTTTTATCAGTAAAACTTACTTTTAAAGGGCTACACCCCTTAATATTTGAGATTTCAAATTTTGGCCAAGGTCCTTTAATCTTAATTAAATTAGGCTTAACCACCTTTTGTGTACATCCGCTTGAGTGGCTACCTGTTAAAGTTACTGTAAATGTGTTTTGATATGGGTTAATACGTCGTAGGTCATAAATCTTCGGAATCTTCTTGGTCTTTTTTGTTTTGAGCTGATCTCCATCGCCAAAATCCCATTCAAACTGCTGAACCTTTTTACCTTTAGCCTGAAAAAAGTAGGTAGCAGGGCTGCACTTAGCCGTTGTATCTTCAACCGTAAAATCCAACTCAATATCAACTAAATTAATTTCTTTTGAGATAGAGCTTACACAGCCATTGGTATCGATAACTGTAAGCTCAATAGTACGTTTACCCTCGGCCTTAGCCTTAAATTCAGGCTTTTTTATGGCTGAGTTAGGTAAAAACAAATCATTAGAATTATCAGAACTCCACTCCCATTTTTGTATTGGCCCTGTAGATTGATTATTCATAAAAATGGTATCGCCAAAGCAAGCGTTTTCGGGCATAAAAAACTCCACTTTTAAGTTTTCGTTGAGCTTGTTTACACTTTGCCATTTTGCTTTGCAGCCTGTTCTGTTTTCTGCCTTAAGCTCAATATCTACCTGACCTTGCTCATATACTACCGAGTAGGTGTTACGAGCTGTATCGTTGTTTATATAACCCTTATCATGCGGATAAATGCGCCAGCGCAAATCAACACTTGAATCAGTACCATAAAACAATTCATTTTTTATTAATGTGGTTTTTAACTCAGTGTGCTTTTCAGGAAAACAACCCCATGATTTCCCTATTTCTCCTTGTATGGTAAGTTTATTTACGTAAACAATACTTTTTTCATAATAATCTTTATAAATACTACCATCCTTACTCGAAACTCTAACTTTAAGATTATAAATACCCGCTTTTTGCACTATAAAATTTAAGAACGGAAATTTAAAAGTACCCGAATAAGTTACTGTGGTATCTGACTGTAAAACCAATACAGCATTAACCTTAAACTGACTTATTGTTTCGGTAAGTAAGGGCATAACAATTTTACCTGCACAACCTTCAACATATGAAAAAGATGCGCTAATATCACCAAAGCAATCTTTAACGTAAATATGCTTTTGAAAGTAGGCCGAATCGCTGCAGCCAGTTGTTGAATTTACCACTACTGCAACGCTGTAATAACCCGTGTCAGGAAACTCAACTCTTACACTAATGCCAGTATCTTGCCATACTAATTTTTTATTTTCATTATAAAAAAACCAATACAACTTATTAGTATCTACGTTGCAAAACGAATCTAATGGCAGTGTAAAATTATCAACCATGCAGGCTTCGTCGCGTATATGGTCTGCCGTTACTTCATTCTTTTTAATTCTTAATATTCTCCCTTCATAATCATAACAACCGTTTTTATGCGTGGCTTTTAAAAACACGTTATACTTACCGGGTATACCTATTACCTTACTTAAATTAGAGTCGGTTGAAGTTATTTTTAATCCGTTTTCACTATTAATTAACCATTCGTAGCTGAGTTTTCCGTTGCCTACACTTTTATTTTTTGCTTTAAAAATGCTTTGCGGATCGCACAAACATTTGGGCGCTGCAAAATCTGCCTTAACTAAACCAATAGCGGCTTTTAGTTTTAATGGATAAACCGATTTACATGGCCCTTGATTTATTACCACCTTTACGGTGTGTGTTCCTTCATTTTTAAAATAAAAAACGGTAGAATCTTTCTGTGTAGAATCTACCCATAGCACATCATTTTTAGGATAATCCCATTTAAACAACGATGTATCAATACCGCCAACCACCACCTTATAACGCATACTAGGGCACCCAGATTTGGTTAATGATCTAGCCACAATATTAGATTTAGCAATATCTATTACATCAACCGTATCCTTAAACTCATATTCAAATCGACAGCCCTTAGCACTTATGAGCTCTAAATTTACGTCATACTGACCCGCTTTTACATAATACTTATCACTTGGATTTTTTTTATAATCAACAGAAACCGTTGCGCCTTCAAAATCCCAAGCATGGCTTTTTATGGTGGTGCCCTTATAGTCAATTTTTGGCTTCACTTTTAGTGTGCCAGGCAGCTCGCACAATAGCAATTCGGTCTTGTCAAAATCTACTACAGGTTTTGAGAGTACATGCACCAATGAGTCAAAAATGAATTTGTTTTTGCAGCCTTCTACACTCTCAACCGTGAGCTGTACATAGGGCCAACCTTCATTTTCCATTTTATGGTTAATGTTGGCATTTTTACCGGTATAGTATTCACTTTCAACCACCCAATGCCATTTATATGCATTTACCGATGTGCTTGAAAATTGCACCCGAGAACCAGGAGCACAAGCCTCTTTTTTACTTGATGCCACTTTACCCATATCGGGCAATTCATTTACGGTAATAAGTTTACTTTCGGTTACCGTGCAGCTTGTACTTGTTTTTACAGTGAGTACAACATCATACACCCCTTTAGAATTATATATTACTATAGGGTTATTGTTATTTTTTACCTGTTTAAATCCAAAATCCCAATTGATTTCTTTAATACTTGATGCTGATGGTGCATTTATTATTGAAAACTCAACAACCTCTTTTTCGCATATTTTGGTAACACTGGCTTTAATCGAAAAGCTGCATTGCGCACCTGCCTTTTGGCCAAAAACCATAAAGCAAAGCACAAGTAGAACTAATTTAGTTTTTACCGCCTTCATTATTGCAATGTAAGGCAATATCACGCAGCTGATGGCCAAAGGGTTGCCTAATTAGAATGGTTAATTACCAAACCGATTGATTGGCATTGCGAAACACACATTGATTCAATATTTTTTACCTTTGCACTCCGAAAAAATCTCAGTAAAACTAAAAGCAAAGAGAGTCTATATGAGCCTATACACAGATTACCTACACGAGATAGAAATTAGAAAAGCACAAGACCTACACCCCAAACCTATTGAAGACGCTGATTTACTAAGCGAAATCATTGCGCAGATAAAGGATACAGGTAATGAGTACAGAAAAGATTCTTTGAATTTCTTTATCTACAACGTGGTTCCCGGAACAACCAATGCCGCTGCTGTTAAGGCCCAATTTTTAAAGCAAATTATTTTAGGTGAAGAAGCTGTTGAAGAGATTTCTACTGAGTTTGCATTTGAATTG
>JBMYOR010000410.1:0-3503 GCA_049599535.1 Bacteroidia bacterium
TGTAACAGGTGGTAGGGGAGTTGGAAAAACCACCATGATTTTGCAACACATGATTTCTACTTTTCCCAATGGTAAGCCAGCTCTATATGTTTCGCTTGACGAGTATATGTTCGAAGAAATAAGACTCATTGATTTGGTTGAAACTCTTTTTATTGATGGATATTCCAATTTCTATTTTGATGAAGTTCACAGGTATCCGCGTTGGTCTAAAGACCTGAAGCTGATCTATGATAGCAACCCTGAAGTAAACGTTGTGTTTTCGGGGTCTTCAATTCTTGATATTTATAAAGTAGAGAGTGACTTAAGCCGACGTGCGGTTCTGTATAATTTACCAGAATTATCGTTTAGGGAGTATCTCGCTTTTGAGCATAAGCAAGATTTTAAGGCATACGCATTAGAAGAAATACTTGATGCTCATAAAGAAATATCACTTAAGATCTCAGATAGAATAGATGTACTTAAGGAGTTTAAGAAATATGAAAAACAAGGTGCATATCCCTTTTACAAAGGGGTTAAGAGAAAGTACCATGCGCAGTTGTTATCCATTATAAATATGGTAATTGAAAATGATTTGCCAAATACGGTGAAGATGGATTATAAGTCGGTGCACAAACTTAGAAGGCTGATGCACTTTATCTCAGGCTCTGGGCCATTTACGCCCAATATTACCAAGCTTAGCAGTCAGATTGAAGCGAGCAGAAACGTGTTGCTTGAATTTATTGACTACTTAGATAGAGCACAAATAATTCATGCATTAAAATCACCGAATAAAAGTGATAGCCACCTGACAAAGCCCGACAAGATATTTTTACATAACCCAAATATTATGCATGCGCTGTCCTATGGTGAAATAAGCAAAGGGGCAAGCAGAGAAGCATTTTTTGCGAGCCAAATAAGTGCAGCTCATTCAATCAATATTCCTAAAGTAACAGATTTTGTAGTTGATAATACTTACTTTTTTGAAATTGGGGGGCCAAGCAAAGGCTTTAATCAAATAGCAGGAGTACCCAACGCTTATGTGGTAATAGATGATGTAAAATACTCTTCAGGAAATAGAATTCCGCTTTGGCTCTTTGGATTTTTGTATTAATTGTTGCCTAAAGCTGATACGCCAATTCAACAAAATCAAGGTCAGTATTGGTAATCTCCCAATACAAATCAAGTTCGTCAATATCGAAGAAGCTTATACCATCTGCCGTTCTCATTATGTACAACTGATTTACATAATCAAACGAAGTAGAACCCGGAACATATGGCTTAAAACCTTGGAGAGTACCTAGCTCTTTGAGTTTCTCATTTTCTAAATCGTAAGCTACCAAAGTGCCACGCTTTGATTGCGAAGTTGAAAGCCCAATTAACCTGTTGTTTTCAGGATCATATTCAGCTTCTTGGATGCCAGAAACCGTTTTAATTCTTTTCTTGTTGTAAACATCTACAATTTCGAGCCCATTGGTGGTGTTGAAAAAGTAAAGCCCCAACTCAATAGCAAAACCTGAAGAACCAGACATAACGCCAGTTACATTATCAATAC
Organism: Bacteroidia bacterium; assembly: GCA_049599535.1. GTDB lineage: Bacteria > Bacteroidota > Bacteroidia > CAILMK01 > JACPUW01 > JACPUW01. Next base: position 1,532 of record JBMYOR010000410.1, read on the forward strand.
TAGTAATTACACTTACTGATTCCGATGAGATATTATATTGATATACGGTGAGTCTTTTGTTATTAATTTTTATTCCGAAAAAATTGCCATTGTAGTCATCCCTTTCAAGCATGAACAACTGACTGATTTCATCAATTTTTTTCTGGCTATAAACGTCGTAAATAATGGTGTTGTTCGGATCAGAGATTGCGAGATATGCGTTCGATCTTTCAAATGCAAGTTCGCCAAGAGCGTAGTATTTAGGCCCTGAAAATTCAAGCATTTCCTCCACTTTTTTCTGAGCCGGGTAAACGTTATATACTTCTATTTGGCCCTTACCATTAATCTCGAAGCCCAATAGTTCAATGTCTTCTAAATCTGAATCTTCATCATTTTCAGAATCATCTTTTTTGTCTTCATCATTACGATCATCTTTTTCTTCTTTCTCTTGCTGTTTTTGCTTTTTAATTTCATCCCAATCAATGAATTGACAAGAAGAAAAGAAGAACACTATGAGCATTAAAACTGATAAAAACCGGTTCATAATAACGTATTTACTTAAAAACCGCTAAAGCTAAAAATAGTTTGCTAATATTTGATTTAGCTAGCAATGTTTTAAGGTTTTAATAATGCTGGCGTTTATAAGCAGAAGCTTTTCGCCGTAGGTATTATTGCCTTGGTAGTAAATGTTTTTTGAAATACCTAATTGAAAAAGGCTGTTTAAATACCTGAATGAAGCATTTAACTTAAATAATCCAAATGATCTTTGATTATTAATTTCATATTTAATGGTATTGAATTTACTATGGTCGTTAGCAAAATGAAGTAATTGTATTCCACTTGATAAGCTTATAGTAGAGCTGCCCATTTGCCAAGATTTGAAAGTACTTGCGCTAAAACTTAGTTGATTACCGAACTTGTAATTGTTTGGATTAAACGAGTTAACCTGATAAGCAAAATTTATATTTAAGCCTTTATGGTTTTTATTAGTAAAGAATTGAAACTGAATTGGAAAATCCCAACTTCCGCTCCCCGTTGAAAAAGCTCTCAGGGTTAAGTTATCGCTCATTTTACCCGTTGGAACTTCGAGCCCAGCCGATAAACTAAAAAATACGTTTTTATCGCTTGTTATTTTTTTGTAGATGGGTAACTCTATTAAAACCCTCGAATCACCAATTCCGCTTGTTGTGTTTTTATCTACATAAGTTACTTCTTTAAGCCAATTGTAGTTAATAGTGCCACTTAAGCCTATTTTATGCCTGAAATAATATCTACCTGATAAATTTAGGCTATTTCCTGTACTTGAGTTGCTGTACATTTTTCCCCAAAAATCTTGTACTGGGCTATTATTATTAAAATAAATCGACTGGATACCTAAATAATTTGATGTTCCCGATTGGTTAACTCCGTTTAATACGCTTCCTACTGAGCAGCCATCAATGCCATGAGGTATGGCCTGATTTGCTACAATGAACAATATGAGAAAGGGTACTATTTTTTTCACGGTGCAAAAGTGATTCATTTAAATTTTAAGCTTAATGACACAAATCACTAAACTCAAGTATGAACAAAAAAAATCCCCGCCAATATTGACGGGGATTCAGTACAATATGTTGTTAAATACTATTTGCCGTATTTATTAAAAAAATCGATTTCATTTTTTTCAATAGCAGAAATAGTTTCGTCGGCTTCAATTATTTTTTCATTGTCAATTTGTATTGATCCATGTGCATCTCCGTGGCCATTACCACTTTGCATACCTAAAATAGGAGCAATTACTAATCCAACTAAACAAGTAAGCTTGATTAAGATATTCATTGATGGGCCTGAAGTATCTTTAAATGGATCACCAACGGTATCACCAGTTACAGCTGCTTTATGAGCTTCAGAACCTTTTCCTCCATGATTGCCATCTTCAATATACTTTTTTGCATTGTCCCAAGCACCACCACCAGCTGTCATAGAAACGGCCACAAATAAACCAGTGATAATT
>JBMYOR010000411.1:0-3502 GCA_049599535.1 Bacteroidia bacterium
ATGAATAATTGTCGTATCCGAAAAGTAGTAATTTTTATAACCTGCTTTCACAATTCTGTACGATAAATCAATATCTTCTCCGTACATAAAAAACGTTTCGTCGAGTAGGCCTATTTCATTTAATGTTTTTCTTCTTAATAGCATAAATGCCCCGGCCAGTACATCTATTTCATGTACTTCGTCTTTATCTAAAAAGCCGAGATGGTATTTCCCAAAAATTTTAGATTTTGGAAACAAGTTAGAAAAACCAAATATTTTAAAAAAAGCCACATCAGGAGCAGGTAGGCCTCTTTTTGATTCAGGCAAAAACTCACCTTTACCATCAAGCATTTTTACGCCAAGCGCTCCCCCTTTAGGATGCTGATCCATAAAATCAACACAACTTAAAAAGGTATCTTCTTCAACTACTGTATCAGGGTTTAATAGTAAAACATATTCGCCGTTACTTTCTCTTATGGCTTGATTATTAGCCATTGAAAACCCCTTATTATCTTTATTGGCAATAAGTTTTACGTTAGAAAAGCGCTCTCTAACCATTTCTACCGAGCCATCTACCGAGTTATTATCAACCACCCAAATTTCACTATCCCAATCGGCATGAGCTTGTTTCATTTGATCCATTGCCTTTTGGCATGAATGAATACACTGCTCTAAAAAGTATTTTACGTTATAATTAACAATTACTATTGATAGCTTCATACTCATATCTCAAAAGGAATTCTTGACATTAGTGATCTTCCGAGTGTTATTTCGTCAATAAATTCCAATTCTCCGCCAATTGAAATGCCTTTGGCAATGGTGGTAATTTTTACATCGTGGTCTTTCAACTGCTTTGAGATATAAAATATCGTTGTATCCCCTTCCATGGTTGCGCTGAGTGCAAAAATAATTTCACTTACATCTTCATTTTTTACACGTTCAATCAGTTCATTAATTTTAAGTTCATCGGGCCCAACACCTTCCATAGGAGAAATTACGCCGCCCAAAACATGATAAGTTCCATTGTATTGTGCCGTGCCCTCGAGCGCTAAAACATCTCTAATATCTTGTACAACACAAATTTTGCTTTGTTCTCTTCTTTGGCCTGAGCAAATTCCGCAAATTTCTGTATCTGATAAATTAAAACACTTTTTGCAGTACTGTACCTTGGTTCTTAAACCTTCAACAGCACTCTCAAACTGTTTTAAATGTTGCTCATTTTGTTTTATTAAGTGCAACACCAATCTAACGGCTGTTTTATTACCAATTCCTGGTAAGCTTTTAAAGGCGTCAACTGCTTGTTGTATAGCTTTTGATGGATATTCCATATAAATGGCTGCAAAAGTGCGGTATTGAACTCAATTAATGTATACCAATATAAACACCCTAAAAAATGCTTCTGTTAAGTGATGCCGATTTGCATCAAAACATTGACCTAACTCATTGGGCTTTTAAAAAGATTTTACAATAAATCTTATCTAAAATGGGGCTTCGTCATATTTAGTGGGTAAATGGAATTAAGCATTGTGGAATTGCCGCATATCCCAAGTGGGAATGGAGCTTAACTCCCTTAAGATCAATATTTAATCAAAAAATAAAATGATAAGGGTAATTTATTTTGCCCATTAAAAACCAGGTATACCTTCTAAGTTTAAAGAGAGCCTATTTGAATTAATTTTGATATGTTTAACATTAATCGTAATAATTATGCTTTGATGAACTTTTATGCTTATTTGAGTAACCTTTTTAAACTATCCCAAACTGTTTGAGCTACCATTTTATGCCCCTCTTCAGTTGGATGAATACCATCGGGTAAGTTTAAATCTTTTTTACCAGCAACTTTTTGTAATAAGAAAGGTAGCAATTGAACACCTGCTGTTTTTGAAACTTGAATAAAAGTCTCCCTAAATTCTTTGGCATATTCATCACCCATATTGGGTGGTACTTCCATGCCGCATAAAAGAATTTTGGCTTGGGAGTTGGTCTCTTTTACCTTTTTAATTATTGCCACTAAATTCTTATATGTTTCATCAAGTGGTAACCCTCGCAAACCATCATTGGCACCAAGCTCTAATACAAATACATCCACTTTGCCTTTTAATATCCAATCTACGCGTTGTAGCCCTCCGGCTGTTGTTTCGCCGCTAACACCTGCATTTACGCATTCATAATCCAATCCCAATGAATCAATTTTTAACTGAATAAGATTCGGAAACGCATCAGCAGGGTCTAAACGATAACCTGCCGTAATGCTGTTGCCAAAAAAAATAATCTTTTTGGCCTTTTCTTTTTCTTCTTCAATCATAGTAGGTTCCTTTTTTTGTAAATCAATGTCGTTGATTTGTGTTTGCTCTTTATTTGACTCACACGCGGTAAAAGCAAAAGTCAAATACATTAAAAGTGGGTAGATCGGTTTCATTGGGCAAAGATATTGGGAATTCCTTTTGAACTCGATTGAAGGTACCGCTCTCGAATGCAAGTTTGGTTTGTGCCTGAAGTAATTTATTAATTCATCATCTTTTCTTTGTGGTAATCTTGATGTTAACAATAAATCTTGAGAAATAACCATATTAGGAGTTCGGTTACCAAGTAACCATTAAATGGTATTTGAGCTTTTCTAATGGTTAAGATTGGTTAAGCAATTGAACTAAGCTTTATAACAAAAGATTATTGCACCATGCAACACGCTATAATTTCAGCTCAAAACGTAAATAAGAGCTTTATGAATGAAAATCGAGAAATCGAAATTCTCCATTCGTTGAGCTTTGAAATACAAAAAGGCGAAACAGTATCAATTACAGGGCCTTCGGGCAGTGGAAAAACCACCTTACTCGGATTATTGGCTGGCCTTGATACTCTAACTAGTGGCTCTATATTAATTGATGGCGAACCAATGGAGCTTATGAATGAAGATCAACGCTCTAAACTACGCTTGCATAAAATGGGATTTGTTTTTCAGAATTTTCAACTTTTGCCCAATCTTACAGCATCAGAAAATGTAATGGTGCCATTGGAACTTTTAGGCGATAGTAAACCCAATAAAAAGGCACAAGAATTATTGGCTCAGGTAGGTTTGGCAAATAGAGGCCACCACTACCCTACTCAGCTAAGCGGTGGCGAACAACAAAGGGTGGCAATTGCTAGAGCCTTTGCACACAACCCCATATTACTAATGGCCGATGAGCCAACTGGCAACTTAGATGAAGAAACATCTGACAACATTGAAAAACTATTATTTGAACTTAATAGCCAAAAAGGAACCACTTTGGTAATTGTAACACATGATTTGGAGTTAGCAGCCAAAACCAATAGAATATTAAAACTTAAAGGTGGCAGGCTTGAATACTAGTTTCTGGTGGTACTTAAAAATGGCGCTTAGAGATAGCCGAAAACAGCGAGGTAGGTTGCTCTTATTCATCTCTGCAATTGTGCTTGGGCTTGCTGCAATGGTAAGTATAAATACTTTTATTGAAAATGTAAAAAATGATATTGACTCAGAAGCAAAAAGCCTATTGGGGGCCGA
>JBMYOR010000412.1:0-3498 GCA_049599535.1 Bacteroidia bacterium
TAGTATCAATGCTAGCCGGATACATTTTTACTCATATGCCGGCCAAAAAACTTAAAGCTGCGTAATAGCTTTATTTACGGCATGTTGTTCAAGAGCTTTCTCAAATTGTAAAAATTGGTCAGCTACTTGGCTAAAGCTTTTATTCTGATTGAGCTGAAGATCATTAACACCGGCGCTATCAAGCTTTTGGCTTACATAGCTAAGGCTTAAGTGTTTGGTGGCTACAGCAGGTTGGTAAGCGTTGCTAGAATCACTACTGGCAATTAATGAAATTAAATTGGCTAGAGTTAAGTTTTCAATAGCCTGCTCAACTAAATGCACGGGCAATTCAAGCTTTTCGCTAATTGAGTTTAAAGTATGCGGAGTATCACCCTTATCAAATGTTAGGGCAATCTCTTTTAATACATTTATGCTGAGCATTTTGTTAATGCGTTGGCTTAAACCTTTGTTCTGCATGCTAAATATTAGTTTTTCGGCATATTGAACAGCGTGCGATACTTCTGCGCCAAAAAGTATAATGAGCCAACTAATTTGAAGCCAAATCAAAAATAGTGGTAGGGCAGCAAAGCTACCGTAAATGGCATTGTACCGAGACATTGCAATTTGAAAATAAACATAACCATTTTGCAAAAATGCAAAGGCTGTACCCGCAAGTATTCCGCCTGCAATGGCAGGTAAAAGCTTTACATTTTTATTAGGAATAATCATGTACAATATGGTAAATAAAATCCAAACGAGTACAAAGGGGGCTAGCTGCATAAGGGTTAAAAAAAAGCTACTGGTATATTCAAAAAACATACCTTCAGTTTTAAACTCTTGTAAAGTGGTGTTTATAAAAACAGTAGCACTACCGCTTATAATTATAAAAACTGGCCCTACTAATATTAAAGTAATGTAATCTGTTAGTTTTCTAATAAAGGTTCGGGATTTAGAGAGATTCCAAATGGCATTAAAAGCATTTTCAATATGGTTTAAGAGTTTAATCACTGACCATAATAAAAATAGTACCGAGATTCCGGCTACAAGTCCGCCTTTTACGTTGGTTAAGCTTTTATGAGAAAACTCAATAATCTTAGTCATTACTTCTTCTTGCCCGGCAAACGATTCTCTAATTTGTTCTTCAAGTTTATCTTCAAGGCCAAAGCCCTGTGCTACCCCAAAAGCTACGGCAAGTACTGGCACTACCGATAAAATGGTGTAAAAAGTAAGGGCTGATGACTTAATCGAGTTTTTGTTTTCGTTAAATCCTTTGAGCGAAATAATTATAACTTTTAATGATTGTTTTAAAAACTTAGTGACCTTACCCTTATCATTTGTTGTTTTCCAAAGGTCAACATCAAAAAAGGTTTTGATCTTTTGTAATTTGTTCACTACGGTGGCTATTTAGAATGCAAAATACTTAAAAATAGCAAGTGCAAATAATAAAGCCTTGTCTATTGAGTAAGACAAGGCTTTACGTGAAACGGTTTATGTGTGGTTGTATGTGTCTATTTAATCAAGGTAAGGTTTCCTTGGGCGTACTGAAAAAGGCCACTTTTATCTCTAAATTGAACGTAGTAAACGTAAGTGCCAATAGGGCAAGGTTCGCCTTTATATGATCCGTCCCATTCGGCATTTAAATCATCGCTTTCAAATACAGTTTCTCCCCATCGGTTTATAATTACCAATTCAAAGTTTGAGTATAAATCTGTGCTGCCCGATTGCCCGGCAGATCCAAACACTCGGTAAACATCATTTATACCATCGTTATTTGGGGTAAAAGCATTAGGAATATAAATTCTTAAAATAGGATACTCTTTTACAATGTTTGAGTACGATTCTCTGTGACCGTATACCGCCTTAATTCTATATCTAAAAATCTCGTCTATATCATCAAGTATTTCATTGTCGGTATATTGAGTTGCGTTTGTGCCGCTAAATATGGTTTCAAAATCAGATGTTTCAGTGGCACGCTCTAGGTAATATGTGGTTTTATCGGCAGGCCATTCTTTAAATGGGTTCCAAGTTAGTTTTATGTCAAAAGTGTCAATACTTGCGCCAAGCACAATGGTGTTGGCTTCTATACTTGGGTCAGCTTTTGTTTGGCAAAAATCAATCCCCGTAATTACGTATTGATAAATATCTCTATTGGCAAAAATTTCAACTGAATCATAATAAAAGGTGTCTTCTACAATAGCATGCCTTTCAACGGTTCCAAAGTTGGGGTCGGTACGTGTAATCATGTATTTACTTACCTGCGGGTGCTCATGTGGATGCCAAGTAGTTAAAGTTTGTTTCTCGTTAATAACTGTTGATGTGATTAATTCGGTAATGCCATTTGGGCCTACATAGTTGGGGCTTATGGTGTCTTTAGTACTTTTTGAGGTTAGGTCAAATTCGGGTCCGTTTGTTTTTATATAGTACGAGTAAAAATTATCGCATACCAATGTGTCTACATATTGTGTATCGGTGCTGGGTAAGTAGGCAATTTCTTCTACATCTTCGCCATTGGTGGTTCTTATCACGGTGTATCCGCCAATGTTGTTCCAGCCTTTATAAGCTGTCCAGTTTAGTTGAGGGAAAAATGTGCCCTGTTTTTCGCTAATGTTAAGTAAAACTGGGGTGTGCTTGGTGCCAATTGCTACGGTGTCTCTACAATCATTAATGGCCTTAAGGCTGTATTGTGTTTGAAAACTCGGTACCCTTAATTCATATTGACCCGGTTTTAGTGCTTTTGTACTAGGTTGACCAATTGGCGTAATTATACTATTATCAGCTACAACTAAAAAGCCGTGTGTACCTAGGGTGTCGTTCTCTAAAATTTCAATCGATACTACATTATTGCTCTCATAGCTTACATAGTTAACCCCGTTATGGGTTATTGGGTTTGGATCTCCAATAGTTATGGCTTTTTCAAACACTTTTTCGCTGCTACAACCAAATTGATCTTGTACCCATAATTTAACATCAAATGTGCCTTTGTTGGGATAAATATATGTTGGTTGTAATAGGCTCGAAGTATCGTTTGCATTAAATTTATTATTAAAATCCCAAAGTCTTTTTGCAATAGGTTGGTCGCCAAATGATCTATCTAAAAATTCAACTTCGCGGCCTTCACAATAAAAGTTGTATTTAGATTGCATTTCAACGGTTGGGTTTTTATAAACAGTAATAAGGTCGGTTTTTTTCAATTCGGTGGCATCGCCCACATCATTAAATACCTTTAGAGTCACTGTATGCACGCCTTCGCTAAATCCTATTTGGGGTTCTCTATCAAAACTTACAGGGGTATCAATGTCGTTTATATACCATTGAAAACTATCGCCAAGCACTGTAAAGTTTCTAAATAGTACGTCAACGTTTTCGCAGGCTTCGGTAGTGTCAGCCTTAAAAATAGGATTACCCCCATTGTAAATTGTAATAGGATCACCTACAAAAGTTCTGGTACAGCCGCGATCGTCAAAACCTACCATTTTTGGTACAAAAGTTTTAGAGTAAAGCGATGTATCTGGCAATACA
>JBMYOR010000413.1:0-3480 GCA_049599535.1 Bacteroidia bacterium
CTAATCGGCGTGAAGGATAACGCCGTTCGTCAGTTAGGCGCGTATCAAAAAATGATGATGCACGCTATGTTGGCAATATGCTTTCGGCTTGGGCACTGCGTTATGTTCATTTACCTGAAGAAAAACCTATAGAAACTGACCATCAAGTTGGTGCAAGGTTGAGTAACGAAAATGGATATTCTACCGAAATACAAGTGGGTAATCATGGGCTTATAGCAGATGAACCAGTTGATGCTGGTGGCAACAACTTTGGTCCTAATCCTTACGAATTTGTATCAGCAGGTTTAGCGGCATGTACTGCAATGACCTTGAAGATGTATGCCAAATTAAAAAAATGGGACCTTCAAAATGTTGAAGTACATATAAGTCATAACAAAAAACATTGTCTCGATTGTGAAGATCCTCAATCTCATAAAAACAAAATTGATCATTTTGATAGGGAGATCATAGTGCAAGGAAACTTAGATGATAAACAAAAAGCCCGACTCAAAGAAATTGCCAATAGGTGTCCTGTGCACAGAACATTGCATAAACCCATTGAAGTGAAAACAGAATTAAAGTAGAAACAGAATTATTAATCAATTCTAATGGGTTATTTTAGTATGTCAAATTAAAAGCATGAAAAACATAATCGTTCTTGTTTTATTATTTACATCAATTTATGCACACGGCCAATCTCAGCAAGAGCAGGCCATTGATTTAACAAAGCAAGCCATTAAAGAGATGGATGCCGGCTATATAGACCAATCTCTTAATTTATTAAAAAGGGCTAAAAAGCTTGATCCATTAAATCTTCAGATAGATTATGAAATTGCTTATGCTCATTATTTAGATAAAGATTATAAGTCAGCCATTAAAGTACTCGACGATTTAAGCGAAAAATGGGAGCAAAATGGAATAGTTTTTCAAATGCTTGGTAACTGTTATGATTTGATTGGCAAAAGAAAAAAGGCAATAGTTACTTACGATAAAGGATTAGAAAAATTCCCAAATACGGGCATATTGTATCTTGAAAGAGGGAATATGGAGCTTTTTGATAAAAATTATAATGAAGCACTTTTTTATTATGAAAAAGGAATTGAAGTTGATCCTTCGTTTCCTTCTAATTATTATTGGGCGGCAAAGATTTTTTTAGGATCTACTGAAGAAGTTTGGGGTATGATATATGGAGAACTCTTTATGAATTTAGAGCGTAATACTGCTCGAACAGCTGAAATGAGCAGGTTATTATTTAATATATATAAATCTGAAATCGAATTTGTAGGCGATACATCAATCTCGGTAAGTTTCTCGAAAAATAACACTATTAACATTACCGATTTAACAGACCCTGATCAGCTTAAGCTGCCATACGGACTTATGATTTATGAACAATTAATGATGAAAGCATTAATTGGCGAAAGTGAAATAACAATTGGCTCATTAAGCAATGTAAGACAAAGATTTGCTAAGCAATATTTTGATGGAAAAAGTTATGAAGAATACCCAAACGTGCTTTTCGATTTTCATAAAACACTTATAAATGAAGGTTTATTTGATGCTTATACCCATTGGATACTTATGAAAGGTGATGAAGATGAGTTTTCGGCCTGGAAGGTGGAAAATGAAATTTCGTACAAAAGATTTATTGATTGGTTTAGCGAAAACAAGCTAGAAATAGACGAAACAAATCTTTTTTTTAGAAGCCAATACTAAATAGCTGTGGGGCATTACTTGTTAAATAAATGCCTGCTTTCTTTATATTTCGCCCCAACTAAATAAAAGGCATGGCAGTAAGAGGACAGTTTAGTAACAGACTGGGATTTATAATGGCCGCAGCAGGATCTGCAGTGGGCTTGGGTAATATCTGGAAATTTCCTTTTGAAGTAGGTCAAGGTGGCGGTGCTGTTTTTGTAGCCATGTACCTGTTTTTTTGCTTTGTATTGTGTTTTCCTGTAATGGTTACCGAAATCGCCATTGGCCGAAAAACGCAAAGAAACCCAGTTGGCGCCTTTAATGCATTAGGCTTTAAAAAATGGAACTTTGTAGGTAAGCTTGGTATAATTTCAGGGATTTTAATTCTATCTTTTTACAATGTAGTGGCAGCTTGGGCATTTGGTTACGTTTTTGAGTTGGTTAAAGGCAATTTTGCCATTGGCGATGACTTTGCAGCAGGTACCTACACTTCAGATATCGTTAAAATTGGAATTTATGCCATATTTTTTATGGTTGCTACAGCCTTTATTGTATCCCGTGGAGTATCAAAAGGAATTGAAAAAGCAACTAAAATTTTAATGCCTACCCTTATCGTAATAATTTTATTTCTTGTTATTTATTCATTAACCCTAGATCACTCTTGGGAAGGATTGGCCTTTTATTTAAAGCCCGACTTTGGAGCAATTAACGGCAGAGTAATTTACGGAGCTTTGGGGCAGGCATTTTTCTCATTATCATTAGGAATGGGGGCGCTCATTACGTACGGTAGTTATGTGAGTAAAAATGATAATATTATTACATCTGCCACACTTATTACCTTAATGGATGTTGGCATTGCATTTATAGCGGGATTAATGATGTTTCCTTTTGTGGCTTACTTAAGTGGCGGCACAATGGAAGGGGTGTCTGGTGGTGCAGGATTAATATTCGTTACGCTTCCAGGGGTTTTTGAGTCTCTGGGTGCAGCAGGTGCAGTTATTGGAGGAATTTTCTTTTTACTCCTCTCCTTTGCTGCATTAACTTCTACGGTTTCGTTGCTCGAAGTGCCGGTAGCTTATGTGGTTGATGAAAAAGGCGTTAAACGAGAAAGGGCAGTTTGGCTAACGGCTGCCTTGATATTTGTAATTGGAATTCCTTCAATGCTATCAGGCGGATACTCAAAATTTTTCTCAAGTTTTATCACCTATTTTAAAGCTGAAAAAGCCACTGATTTTCTAACTTTTGTAAGTGATACAGCATCTGATACCTTTTTACCTTTAGGTGGTTTATTAATCACTGTTTTTGCAGCCTATGTTTGGAAAAAGAATAATTTGAATGACGAAATTGCAATTGGCGCTCCTAATTATATGGGCTCATTTGTAAGTAAGTACATATCATTTGCAATTATGTATTTATGCCCTGTGGTATTAGGTGTTATTTTTATTTTAACCGTACTCGGGAAATTTTTTGGCATACAAGTTTTTGGTTAGAAATCATTCATAAATAACTAACTCTCATAAACTTAACTTTTTTTTAAAGCAGAATAAAGACCGGATCTTTAATGGGTATTGGTAAGTACCTTTAGTTCACTTAGATTAATTTGTAATTCATCTTTTTAAAGGCAGGTAATAATACCAACGTACCTTTCCATGGCAAGGGCTTGGTTTAAAACACTCTTTTGGGCTTATTATAATTGATTAAGGAACTATTCTATTTCGTTTTTCCTTAGTAGGTTCGTAAACAGGCATTTCAAACCAATTTATGAACCATGTTGTAATTATTGGAAATGGTATTAGCGGAATTACC
>JBMYOR010000414.1:0-3478 GCA_049599535.1 Bacteroidia bacterium
CCGGTAAGGTTACTAGGCATTGGAATTTCAAACCTACTAAGGCCCGATGAAGCGCAATCAGTACAGCTCACAATTGATTTTTAATTAAACTGTTAAACTTCAATTAAATTCATTAAACTTGATTAATTGAGAATACCTTTAAATCCTAAAAAACTAACCATGAAGAATTTTATTAAATGCACCTTAACAGCATTTCTTTTTATAACTGCCTTTAGTGCCAATGCTCAAGTTTTTTCAACATCAGGGCAAGTTGGTTACTCAAGTGCTAAAGGAGATGCTTTTAAAGATGACAATGGTGTAAAACAATCATCATTTGGTTTAGGATACGAGGCCGATGCTTTATTGTACCTTGAAAGCTTTGATAATAAATTAGGTGTTGGCATAATGTATAGTGGCAATGCCCTATTTGGCAAAAATGAATCAACCGCCACCGGAATAGCTATTTATGGCCTTAATCTTTACGGTTTAAAAGGGCAATACCGATTACTTTCAACTGACAAATCTTTTAGTCCTTACGGAAGTTTGGGTTTAGGTTTATCTCAATTTTCGGTACCAACTATAACCATTAATGGATCTGAAATTGGCGGCGGAAAAGGCTATTCACTTGGCATGCGTCCTGAGATAGGTTTAGATATAAATGGCCTTCTAATTTCAGCCCAATATTTTGTTCCAATGAAATATTCGGTAGAATCAGATGCAGGCACTTTTGAGGGCTCTGCCGGTACATTTACAATATCAGTTGGCTACCGTAAATACTTTGATTTATAGAAACTAAAGATTCAATAAAGTCAAAAAAAGCCCTTGACGGTATAAATCTGTTCAAGGGCTTTTTATTGTACCATTTTTTTCATTTTGTGCAATACCCAATTATGATTTAAAATTCATAGTGACGTAACTCATTTTTGATAGATATTGAAAGTTTATCTTTGTCCGCTTTATTTTAAATATAAAAATATTTTATAGGTCAATGGCGCAATCAAAAATCATTTACACAAAAACTGACGAAGCTCCTGCATTAGCTACTTATTCATTTTTACCTATAGTTAAGGCTTTTTTAGCTGAAGCTGATGTAGCAATAGAAACTCGTGACATTTCTTTAGCAGGTCGAATTTTGGCAAACTTTCCTGAGTATTTAACTGAAAATCAGCGAATAGATGATGCCTTGGCCGAACTTGGCGAGTTGGCTAAAAAGCCGGAAGCTAACATTATAAAATTACCCAATATTAGTGCATCGGTTCCACAATTAAAGGCCGCAATTGCCGAATTGCAAGCACATGGTTTTGCAATACCAAATTACGTAGATGAGCCAAAAACAGATTCAGATAAAGAAGCAAAAGCCAAATACGATAAAATAAAAGGCAGTGCGGTAAACCCTGTTTTAAGAGAAGGAAATTCAGATCGTAGAGCCCCAAAGGCGGTAAAAGACTACGCTAGAAAAAATCCACACCGCATGGGCAAGTGGAGCGCCGACTCAAAAAGCCATGTTTCGCACATGAGTAATGGAGATTTTTACGAAACCGAACAATCGGTTACCATTGACAAAGAAACTGAAGCAAGCATAGTGTTTTGCGATGAAAGTGGAAACGAAACCGTTTTAAAAGAAGGTATTGCCTTACTGCCGGGTGAAGTAATCGATTCATCAGTAATGAGCAAAAAGGCGCTTACCCAGTTTTTAACTGAACAGGTTGCCGACGCTAAAGAAAAAGGAGTTCTTTTTTCGGTGCATTTAAAAGCCACAATGATGAAGGTAAGCGATCCAATTTTATTTGGACATGCTGTAAAAGCCTATTTCGCCAATGTATTTAGTAAACACGGAGCAGCGCTTAGCAAAGCAGGCGCTAACCCTAACAATGGTTTAGGCCAAGTGCTGGCATCGTTAAATAATTTAAGTAAAAATGAAAAAGAAATAATTGAAGCCGACATTAATAGCGCTTTAGAAAACGGCCCCGACATGGCTATGGTAAATTCTGATAAAGGAATAACCAATCTGCATGTGCCTAGTGATGTAATTATTGATGCATCAATGCCTGCTATGATTAAAACCAGCGGTAAAATGTGGAACAAAAACAACGAAACACAAGATACTAAAGCCATTATACCTGATAGATGCTACGCGGGCATTTATCAAGCTGTTATTGACGATTGCAAAACCAACGGTGCGCTTAACCCTGTAACCATGGGTAGTGTTAGCAATGTTGGCTTAATGGCTCAAAAAGCTGAAGAGTACGGTAGCCACGACAAAACTTTTGAAATATCAGCAAAAGGCACCATAAAGGTAATTGCCAATGGCCAAACTATTATGAAACACAATGTTGACCAAGGCGATGTATTTAGAGCATGCCAGGCAAAAGATGCGCCTATTAAAGATTGGGTAAAACTTGCAGTTCGCCGAGCAAAAGAAACCAATAACCCCGCTGTATTTTGGCTTGATAAAAATCGTGCACATGATGCCCAAATTATTAGCAAGGTAAATACCTATTTAAAGGATTATGATATCAATGGGCTACAAATTCATATTATGGAGCCCGTTGAAGCCTGTAAATATTCATTAGAGCGAATTAGAAAAGGACTTGACACCATTTCTGTTACAGGTAATGTTTTACGAGATTATTTAACCGATTTATTTCCGATTCTAGAGGTAGGTACAAGTGCCAAAATGTTAAGCATTGTTCCGCTTATGAATGGCGGTGGCCTTTTTGAAACCGGAGCAGGTGGCTCGGCACCAAAACATGTGCAACAGTTTGAGCAAGAAAATCACCTGCGTTGGGATTCGTTAGGTGAGTTTTTAGCATTAGCTGTATCGTTAGAGCATTTAGGTAGCAACTTTAATAATGATAAAGCTATTATTTTAGGTAAAACACTTGATATGGCTACTAGCCAGTTTTTGCTCAATGATAAATCTCCAAGCCGTAAAGTTGGAGAGCCAGATAATAGAACAAGCCATTTTTATTTAGCTTTATATTGGGCGCAAGCCATTGCTGAACAAAATAATGATGAAACCCTAAAAGATAAATTTGCTGCTTTAGCTAAAAATCTTGCCGATAACGAATCTGCAATAACAAAAGAATTGATTGACTGCCAAGGTGAACCAATGGATATTGGTGGATATTACCACGCTGACACCAATTTAGCTGAAAAAGCTATGAGACCTAGCCCTACCCTAAATCAAATTATTGGGTAAAACATATTAAAATAAATACCATAATCACAGCCTTGCCCATTTATGAGCAAGGCTGTGGTGTTTTTAGAGCTAGCATAAATTCTCAAAGTTGTTTTTTTGAATTGAAAGCGCTTTTAATGGCTCATGTAAAATATCTGGGGATTTAAGGTAATTTGTAGTCTAAAATATGATTACTTGAACCTAGCATTATTAGAAGCGGTATTGCCATCAGACCTGTTACTTTACTTTGATATAACGGGCTTTAAGGAGGAGCATGACATGAAAAAAGACCAAAAAATTTTGGTAATAGATTTAACC
>JBMYOR010000415.1:0-3475 GCA_049599535.1 Bacteroidia bacterium
ACTTTTACCTACCAGCGGCTTCACAAATAAGTGGAACACACCTTTGGCGCTTGAGCGATGAAACCAACCCTTATAAATTTCAAGCTCGTGGTGTTTATAATAAAACTAAAGCTGTCAAAGGTAAGGCAGCACTTGTGCAAGATAAGGACACACAGGCAGTTAAGGCCCTAATTCAACCAGGATATATAACCAACCTTACTTCAACTTTAAAACTACCATCAGCGCGACTTTATGCTGGAACAAATGCCAAATTGAGCATTAAGGATAATTATTTTTTGAACTTGAATGCCGAAATGATCTTAAACCCAAATCTTGAAAATGAGCCAAATAGTGGGCAATCTATAGCAGTATTGTTGCCTAGAGCATCTAGCCTTGGTATGAAGCTTGGCGTAGATTTACCCTTATTTGGACACCCTCAAAGTTTTGCAAAAAGTGACAATAACGACAAAAACACCGGAATAGCAGTGAGTGTACTTTGTGATGTTTACATACTTCAAAAGACTACACTTTGGTATGAAGGCACAGATTTACAAAATGGCAGTTATGGTTCATGGCATTTTAATCCTGCATTGAGAGTTATTATTGCTAAAAGTTTTTTATCTGTTGATGTAGGTTACAATTATCTTAACCCTAGATATAACAGAGACGCTCTAATAAAAGGTGTTCCAAGTTTTGCTGGCATTACGAGCTTTCAATATTTTAATATTAGGGCAAATACGGTCTTAAAACTTAATGACGATGAAAACAGTTTTATTAATGTTTACATGAACTTTATTCTTGACGGATTAGATGTTGGTAGCTTGCAACCAACTGAAAAGAAGCTCGCGGTAACGCCTATGTTGACTTTTACTTATGCTGCACTAGCCGAACTATCAAGGTAAAATTAACTTTTACATAAAGCAAGTATATCTATTTAAAGTCTCGGCACCGTTTATATAAAAAAAGGGCTAAAGTCATTGTTTTTTACAATGATTAGGCTAAACGCTTTTTTGTACCGCATTGTTTCTTAATAAAAAGCGACTAATCAGTTAATCGCTTTTTAAAGTGGGCGAAAAGTCCGGCATTTACAGTCTGTTAAGAATGATACGCAAAGTTATATTCTAGATACTATGTTTTGTAATGTATTGAACATAACAAATATATTTTAATTAGACTTTGTAAATATCACCCATTTGGGTGATTGACATTATCATTTTTTTTACAGTTAAGCACGAATGATTAAAGTCATTATTTACTATCGTACTTAATCGCTAAGTTGCATCTTAAATAATGATTTGATTTATGAAGGAGCTATTTCTTGGGCTTGTAGCCTTTTGCTTGCTGGTATCTTGTAATTCAAACATCAAGAAAGAAAACGATGTCGAAAAAATACAGGCAAATGATTTGAGTGAAAGCAGTGCAACCAAGTTTCAATCTTTTAATGAATACTCAGTTTATTTTCATGGGTTATTTGATAACAATCTAGGTGAATGCTCAATTGACCAATACGGAAACATATCTATTGATAATGGTTCAGCTTCAGCTGGTAGGGTGAGTTTTAGGATAATTGATGTTGAAATATCAAAGGAAGAAAGACCCGAAGAACCAGGCTGCGCTGATGTTTGTCCACCAAGAACCATTATAAGCTTTGACTGCAAGGGCGGAGGAGACTGCGTATCTGACCCTGGAATGGGTTATAAAAATAAAGGTGGTGTTCTCGTTTATTCTGTGGAGCGCGGCAAAATGGTTTACGATTTTTTAATTGATTTTAAAAAGTTCGTAAAGAACAATATTTAAATAATGAAAATAACCCAAGACCAAATAAACAGCACCGCATGGGAAGCCTGTGATACCTTCCGTGGTGTGGTTGACCCATCAGAGTATAAAAACTACATACTCGTATTTCTATTTGTAAAATACCTAAGCGATAAGTGGAAGGAGCGCATTGAAGAACTTGAAAAGGAGTACCCAAACAATGCAGAGCGCGTACAAAGGCAATTGCGTTACGAGCCTTTTCAACTCAATGAAAAAAGCACATTTGATTTTCTTTACGATAACCGAAACGCCACTAATGTAGGTGAGCTGATCAACCAAGCACTTGAAGAAATACAAGATGCAAACCGTGGAAAGCTTGAAGGTGTTTTCCGCGATATTGACTTTAACAGTGAGCGTAACCTGGGCGAAACCAAAGACCGCAATAAAAGACTGAAAAGCTTAATAGAAGACTTTGCCAAGCCTGAAATGGATTTAAAGCCAAGCCACCTAGAAGGACAAGATATAATTGGAAACACCTACGAATACTTGATTTCTCGCTTTGCCAGTGATAGCGGTAAAAAGGGCGGTGAGTTTTATACACCAAGCGAAGTAAGTAGCCTTATGGCCAAATTGATCAAGCCTGATCAAGGCGCAACTATTTGTGATCCAACCTGTGGTTCGGGTTCACTATTGATAAAGGCAGCAAAAGAAGCAGGAAGTGATTTTGCGCTATATGGCCAAGAAAGCAATGGCAATACCCACGCCTTGTGCATGATGAATATGTTTCTGCACGGCATACACAGTGCCGACATACGTTGGGGCGATACCATTAGAAACCCCAAACATATTGAAGACAATAAACTCAAAAAGTTTGATGTAGTAGTGGCCAACCCACCATTTTCATTAGACAAATGGGGACACGATGATGCGGCAAGCGAACAATACAACCGCTTTTGGCGGGGCGTGCCACCTAAGAGCAAGGGCGATTATGCCTTTATAAGCCACATGATCGAAAGCCTAAACGAACATGGCCGTATGGTAGTGGTAGTGCCACATGGCGTGCTATTCCGTGGCAGTGCTGAAGGCAAAATACGTAAGCAACTTATTGATGAAAACTTGCTACATGCAGTAATTGGCTTACCGAGCAATTTGTTTTTTGGCACAGGCATACCCGCCGCTTTATTAGTTTTTGACAAGGCCAGAGAACAAGAAAAGGTATTGTTTATAGACGCAAGCCGAGAATACCAAGAAGGCAAAAACCAAAACAAACTGCGTGAGCAAGATTTAGATAAAATAGCCCAAACCTACCGTGACTATAAAATCATTGACAAATACAGCTATGTAGCCACACTTGATGAAATTATAGAAAACGACTATAATCTGAACATACCCCGCTATGTTGACACGTTTGAAGAAGAAGAGCCGGTTGATATTGCTACCGTTCAGGTTGAAATTGAAGAACGTGAGCAAAAGTTGGCAGGGCTGAAAGAGAAAATGAGCGGGTATTTAAAGGAACTAGAACTATAATATGCAAAATCTCCAAGCCCTAATATCTTTCGCGCAGACACATGAAAAGGCCATTACCAAATGGGCGCAGTTAAGAGATACAAACTTTGATGACACCTTCAATGTCTTCAACCTATTTTCTTCTTG
Organism: Bacteroidia bacterium; assembly: GCA_049599535.1. GTDB lineage: Bacteria > Bacteroidota > Bacteroidia > CAILMK01 > JACPUW01 > JACPUW01. The sequence continues at coordinate 3,388 of JBMYOR010000415.1, forward strand.
TTTCACTCCTTGCTTTAGAATGGGCTTGATGAACTCCTCTGGCCATGCTGACTCTGCTGCGATTAGAAACTGCATCGCACTGTGTTTG
>JBMYOR010000416.1:0-3469 GCA_049599535.1 Bacteroidia bacterium
CTATACGGGGCTTGCTTTAGAGCAAAAGCTTGCCCTGCTAACCCCCACCATGACCGATACATTTACCGTATCACAACCCGAAGCCGTAAAAGTGGCCATAAAAAACCGCAGCGATATAGTAAACATGGAAAGGCAGCTAGTTGAAGCCGAGCGCAACATGCGCCAAGCCAAGGCCAATGCAGGGCCAAATATTAATTTAAATGCATCGTACGGCGTATCGGGTAGCAACGAGGTGCTAACCGACGCCTACGGCAATACATTACCACAACAGCAGTTTAGAACCGGAATTTCAATACCCATTACCACTTGGGGCAAGGGTAGGGCACAAGTAAAAATAGCCGAGAGTAATAAAGACCTTACACAAATACAGGTTCAAAACCAAAGGTTAAATTTTGAGCAAGAAGTAATAAATCAAGTAAACCAATTCAACTTTAGAAAACGCGAATACGTAATTGCCGCCAAGAGCGATACCATTGGCCAAAAGCAATACGAGATTGCCTACAAGCGCTATATGATTGGTAAAATTGATATTACAGACCTTAACCTAGCCCTACAACGCAAAGACCAATCGCGCAGAACCCACATACGCGCCATGCGTAATTATTGGGTAGATTATTATCGATTGCGTCAATTAACGCTTTACGATTTTGAGCAAAAGCAAGAGTTGATTTTGGAGGTTGAGGAGTAAGTAAAACTATTACATGAAAGCGCACTTAATTCTACTATGGACTTTGATGATTTTTACAATAAGTTGTGCAAATCAAAAGTCGGAGATTGGTTACATTGAAGGAGACATCATAGACTGTACAATAAGTGGACAAACTAAACTTGGTTGTGATGAGCGAAAGGTCCTTTTACTTGCCAGACACCATAAAAGGAAAGAAAAAACTGGTGGAACAGATAGTTTTTTAGCCACCAATATGATTATTAATAGCGCTGGTAGAGTTAAAAGTTTGGCCAATTATAAAAGTGGAATTCCGCATGGTGATAAAATTGAATATTACTCAAATGGGATACCTAGGAGGTATATGTTTTATTACATGGGCGATGTATATTATTTACTCAAGTTTGATAAAAAGGGGTTAGTCATTGATTCTTCAGGTAAAGAGCTTGTGAAAGTGGTTAATAGGGGTGTCTTTAAATCTAATTTTCAGGATACAGCTGAATTTCATTTTGTAAACCCAGTTAATTCACAGAGCAGATTAGTTATTTATTTACTTAATTCGAAAGATAGCCTTGTTGATTCAATAGGCGTTACGAGTGAAAATCATGTTTATAAGTGTTTTTTAGACTTTAGAGGGAAAAATATTTCTGAATTTAGGTTAGGATATAAGGTAGAACTTCCTGGTATTGAAGGCTACATAAGAAACTATTACTTCAGTGTAGATACCCCCGCTGAATTAAGTCTTCCAAAATACAGTAAAGAAAATTAGCTGTATCCAGTCCCACATGGCGATCGGCTATTGCCGAGTTGCCTAATGTGATCTTAGCCACAGAGCCGATAGATTTGTTTTTTCAATGGCTTAAAAATGTCAATTATCTCCATAGTAAATTTTTGTGTGAAATGCTTACTGGTATGTTTCAAATTATCTTTGGCTCATTTGACGCTCGGTTATTGACGAGTGCTAAGAAACCCAAAAAATGAAATATTGAGAAGATAGTATGGAGAAGGAGCGTAATTTACATTCGGCCCAGCCGATCGCTAGATGGATTGGAGTAACTTTATTATTCTCTTTTCTAATTTATTCGTGTGTTAACGAGAAATCTAAAGGCGAAAATGACCTATCTATTTCTTCTGATACGGAATATAGGGTCATCAACTCAAATGGTGATCAAATTCTTGCACTTGAATTTAGTGAAGTTGGTAAGGATCAACTGGCCATAAAATTTAAAACTCAAAAGGATACATCTGAGAATTTTAACCTTATGAATGATCAAAAAGAACATGAACTCAACTCAATTTTTTTAAAGAAAAGTGGTAGTTCATATTTAGTGCATGAATCAGGAGAAATTTTATTTCTAATGCAGGATTCACAAATTTACGGTTTGAAGAAGGTTGAAGGAAGCACAAAACCATTAGCAGATACTGTTTGGTTTAAACCGAGGAAACAATAACCCTGAACAAAACGTTGGCGCCAAGCTCATCTTGGGATGTTTACTGTAACAACAAGCTCAAGCACAAGTTAAAATTATCAGAAACGATTGAATTCATTCAATCGCCCACAGACTGCTGGCGTAAACAACTTTCCACTTGGCGCTCAGGCTATTGGCGAGCTTGCCTAATGCACTCTTAACTACAAAGCAAATAGACCTGTCTTTTCAAAGGCTTAAAAATGTCAATTATCTCCATTGCAAATGATTGTGAGAAGTACATGGTGGATTGTTTCAAATTATCTTTGGCTCATTTGACGCTCGGTTATTGACCAGAACTGTTAGGAAGTTAGAAAAAGTGTGTTTTTGGGTTAAACGTATCGGGGTTCCCACCCGATATTTTAATAATTTCTTTTATTAATGCTTCTTCTAACTCTAGTTTAAAACAGATTTTAGCTTCTTTGAATCCTTTGATTTTGTTCTTCTGTTTATAAAGTCCTATCAAAATTGCCAGAGCCATTTTGGTGTAAAGAATCACCTTAATGCCATTTATACTTCGATTAATGATGTGCTTAAAGTTTAGATGTTGTTTCATGTTTTTAAAGAACACTTCTATCTCCCAACGTTGTTTGTAAATCAAAGCAATGTCAAATGCTGATAGCGCTTTTTCATTGGTAAGGAATACAAAATCTGCTTCTTTCTCTTCAATATGACATTTGACTACTCTGTATTCATGACTTGGTCTTTGTCTTCGATTAAATAGGGTTACAATTCTGTCATATTCTATTTGCACTCCATCCTTTTGTTTCTCAGGAATGGCATTTTCTTTAACTAACTTATACTTGTATGTTGTTTTAATTGGTGTAATAAACATTTTCTCTTGAGAATCAATGGCGTCATAAGCATCTCTTGACTGTAGCCCGGCATCAACAACAATAATTTCATCTTTCTTGCCTTTGAACTCCTTAATTACTTCGCCTAAAGCTTTGTTTTCGCTGTTATACGTCGGCTCATGAAAGAATTTTACTATTTCGGGTTGATTTGAGTAGCCTACTGTAAATTTTAACTGCTTAACTTTCTCTTGCTGCCCACCACTTCTAAATCCAATAGAAATTAGCTTTGAAGACAAGGAAACTAGTGTTGAGTCGAATTTAACCACTTCATAACCAGCGATTTTCTTCTTATTTAAAGCATTTAATCCTAACTCAACACAAGTATTAAAAATCATTTTAAAGTATGTTGAATCAATATTTGTTATTCGCTCACTCAAAGAACTAAAACTAATTCCTTGATGCGGATCCAGGTCTGCCAATGTTTTGAATTTATAAGAGCTAAATATTTTTTCCATAACTCTCAAACTCACATCCCGCTCACTCAA
>JBMYOR010000417.1:0-3467 GCA_049599535.1 Bacteroidia bacterium
GGTGCAATGGGGTGAAGAAAATGGAATTTATCGTAAATCAAATATCTACTTAGCTAAAAACAGTGTTAATCCTAATAATTTAGAAGGGTTTAAGAGTTTTAAAGGAGATGATGGAAAAATAGGTAAAATTGTTCAGAGCGATGTGGTTTGGACTTATCAAAATGATGGAAATGGACTTAATGGACATAGGGTAGGTAGCGAACTATGCTTGGCTGTTAATCCTAATAATAGTGAGCAATTATATCTTGCATATCAAGATACTTCTGGATCTGGTTTTTTAAACATGCATTTAATTGTTTCAAATGATGGAGGAGACACTTGGCAGCCTGAACTTGGAGTTTTTACGAATGTAATTGCACCAGCTTTAGCTGTTCATAAAAATGGAACTGTCGCTTTTTCATATACACAACTTGAAGGTTTAAATGATCAAAGAAACTGGGTGTCAAAAATTTGGCAATACAACCCATCTTCTGGTAATAGATGTATAACTCAATTTGCCATTACAAAATGTTCTAAATTAGCTGAAATGCATCAATCACCAAAATTAGGTGACTATTCTGGTATTATAGCAGGTGTTGATTGGCAAAACCGCGACCAATTGGTTTTTAAAGGCGTTTTTGCAGCGCATAATGAGCCAAATAAAGATAATTTTCCCAATGGTGTTCATTTTCAAAGAAGGCATGATTTTGTAGAAAATATTTTGCTTTCAAAAAATCAATCAGGTAATACCTATGAGGTACCCACTTCTGTTGACCCATTTTATTTTTCAATTAATTGCATTGACTAATATGCGCATTATACTCACCATATTCTTGCTTGGAATTTTATACAATTCACATGCTCAGATATTTCCACCAGTTAATGATTCTGTAATTTATTACTCTGACTTCGCATTTAAGTGCACATTTACAAAAGAAGACCAAGTGAATGTAACTGCATTGAGTAAATTGCCATCTAACACAATTCCTTTGTTAGCTACAATTGACGATGTTATGTATAAATCTAATGAAAACGGATTATACTTTGGTCAAGAAGTTACACTTTTATATAATAAAACACTTACAATACCTCCAATGAATAGTTCGTGGGTAGTATTTGCAGAAGTTTATGTTTTAGGTGAAAATGCGGCACTAATTGTAAAGGGTATGACAGGTGGGGCAAGACCCCCATTTTCAAGTTCTACCGAATTGAATTTGCATAAGAAAACGCTAGAGCTAAAAAATAGATTAAAAAATGCAGATTTAGTTTTATTCGGAAAGGTTTCAGGTGTTGTTAACAAAAATGAATCTGTTGTATCTGAGCATGCTCCTAAAATTAAAATGGCTTCAATTAGAGTAAATAGTAATAGCATTTTGAGGAGCTCACAACAAATACAAATAGGAACATGGATAACGGTAGAGTTCCCTACATCAAATGATGGCATGTGGGCAGATAAACCTGATGAACTGCAAACAGGTAATGAGTACATTTTGATATTAAACTACAATCGAAATCCTAATATTTATTTTTTACCAGATAAGAAAAACGTGATTGATAAAAGACGGCTCAACAAAATCAAATTGTTGATTAGCACACTTTAGCTAAAAATTCTACGGTTGGCAAGGATTAGTAGAAGATTGTGGTCCTAACGGTGCTCCTGGTTCATTGGCGTTAATCTGACTTGCCATTGTCATACCATTCATTAAGTTTGAGTCCCAACAATCAGTTACAAAAACAATATCTTCTATAATAACCTGCGATGTTTCAGTGTAGCCTTCCATTTGGTAATTAATTGTGAGTTTAACTGTATAGTTTTCATTTGGGGCAACATATTGTCCTGCATTATCTTTTCCGTCCCAATTATTACCTGTAAAAGTTCTAATGGTGTTTCCAGAGCCGTCTTTTACTTCAAATTGTGCAATGTTAAAGAATAATAAACTATCATTCGGGATTGGATAAACGGGAACTTCGTTTTCTGTATCGGTAAGAATTGATCCATTGGGCATTACAATGGCAGCGCGGGTTATGATACCGGTACCTGGGTCTTCGCCGTTTTCTTCTTCAATTTGGTCAAATAAAGCGGGGTCAACAATATCTATCTTTCTTTCAAAATTAACAGCTTCATTTATTTTATCCTTTTTATCATCACTTTGGCATCTTGTTAATAAGGTTACACTACAAAGCATCAAAGAGAAATAGATCAACTTTTTAATATTAGTTATTTTGTAGCGAAATTATGGCCTTATTTCATTGGAATTTCTTATTCTTGGTTGAAATTGACTTAAAATAATATGAACTGCAAGTTTTTATTAATAAACGTAGTTTTTCTCATGGTTTTGGTTTTTACAAATAGCAGAGATGCTTTTGGGGAAAATAAAGGAAAAGATTATGTTAACTCGCTAATAAAAAAAGGATCAGATCAATGTTATGTAGATCAAGACTCAGCCATGTTTTATGCAGATAAGGCATTATTTGAAGCCAAAGCTTTGCAATTCAAGTCAGGTACAGGTCGATCATTTCAGCTAAAATCTATTGTGTTTTACTTAAAAGGAAACCTTGATTCAGCTATTGTTAATATCGATAGGGCAACTAACATTTTTCAAAACATAAATGATACGAGTAGTTTAGTTGGTGCGTTAAGTTTAAAAAGTACAATTTTTTGGGCTCAAGGTAGATTAAAAGAAGCAAAAATTTCTTATTTAGAAACCTACAACCAATACCAGTTATTGAATGACTCAAATGGTATTGCAGTGGTTTTAAACAACCTGGGGCAATTGGCTTTGAGTGAAGAAAACTTTATTGAAGCGCAAACCTATTTTCAAAAAGGTATATCAATTGCCAAGGCTTCAAAAAATGAAGTGGTTTTAGCGGATTTATATAATAATATTTCCGAAATTTTTAGCCTTGATGCGAATTATGCTTTAACTCTAAAGTACTTAAAGTTATCAAATAGATTGTCTCAAAAATTGGGGAATAACATAAATTATTACTGGACAGAAATAAACATTGCCAAACTCTATATTAAAGCGGGACTCTACACCAATGCAATAGAATTATGTGAAAAGAATTTACCAAAAGTAGCCGAGTTGGCAAAAGATCAACTTTTATCTTCAATTTTTGCTGATCTTGGAGCAGCAAATTATTATCTCGGAAATTATTCTGAGTCAGTAGCATTGTTTGATTCTGCTATTGTTCGGTACCAAAATAAAGCAGAAAGTACTGAAATTATTAAATGTGCAATTCTTAAAAGTAATTGCTTTATTGAATTAAACGATCTACAAAAGGCTATATCTGTATTTGAGTTTGTTGATACTTTAAACTTTGAAAATAAGCTAGACAAGGCGCGTTATTTAAAACATAAGGCAAACCTTATTATAGAAAATAAGAATGCAAGCTTTAAAGAATTAGAAAAAGCAAATTATTATTTAAATATTTCGTTTAGATTAATGAAAAGTGCTAGTTATGATGAATCTATTCAAGTTTATAGA
>JBMYOR010000418.1:0-3461 GCA_049599535.1 Bacteroidia bacterium
TCTTTCCTGAAAAAAAGGAAGAAGTAGATGCCGCAGTTTTAGAAGCTACTCAAAAAGCATTAAAAGCAGCGGGCGATAAAGCAAAGGCACTTATTAAAGAAAGAATCAACGATAAATATCCTGAAATTGCAGGTATTGGTTTAGATAAATGGTTAGGCTAATCATTATCTGAGTCTTTAACACCCACCATTGGGTATCTTTTAAATTCTTTGGTGCGGTCAAATAAATAGCGGTAGGTATGGTAGGTTCTATATTTCTTACCACCTACCTGCTCTACTATTCTAATCATTTTTGGGTTAAAATCACCAATCCAGTTCATTTCAAGAGTATCGTATTTCTTTTTAGGCTGTAAATGCTTTGCAGCAGCGGTTACCATTGCACCTTCAACTCCCTTTTTTTGATGATCAGGCACTACGCCAAAAACTACACCGTACACTTTTTTAATTGGCCTTAAATAAAAATGGTAGGCAAACTTTATTTTTCCCCATAGGTTCAGTTTTCCATTTACATGCTTAAAAATTTGATTGAGCTCAGGTAGCATAATAAAAAAGCTTACAGGTCTATCTCCATGAAAACCAAACCAAATCAACTCATCAATCATTACGGGTTTCATGGTTTTCATTATAGCCATTGCCTGTTCTTTTCTCATGCCTTTAAAACCTTTGTGAGCACCTCCCCAAGCTTCATTATAAACTTGCCTAAAGTACTCAGCGTACTCTGGTAGTTTCTTTTTTTCTATATGCCTAAATGAGTATTTTTTGTCTTGTGCTATTCTTTCAGCTTTAATTCTGTAGCTATCAACTAGCGGCGTTGCTACGTCTCTAATGTATGTATATTGTTTAAAGTAAACTTCAAAACCATAGTTCTCGAACAACTGCTGATAATACGGCGGATTATAACTCATGTTATAAGTAGGCGGGTCAAAAGGCTCAATCAGCAAACCCCAAAATTTATCACGTTCGCCAAAGTTTATAGGCCCGTCAACAGCCTCCATACCCTCAGATTGTAAATACTCTTTGCATGTATCAAACAATAAATTAGCAGCATCTTGGTCGTCAATACATTCAAAAAATCCCATTCCACCTGTAGGCTGATCATTTCCTTTGGCTTTGGCAGTTCTATCATTTACAAAACCTGCAATTCGGCCAATACAGGCATTTCCATCTTTTAAAAGCCACCTTTTTAATCTACCATGTCTAAAAAACTTATTCTTTTTTAAATTAAAAACGTCTGCTACATCCTTTTCTAAAGGCGCAATCCAATTTTTATCGTTTTTGTAAATTTTATACGGAAGCTTAATAAAGTCTTCGGCTAGCTGATCGTTGTTAACCTCTACTATTTGCATGGGTCAAAAATAGATTTACTCAAAGATTTTTAGAATAATTTATTCTTTGCTATATCTTGATACAGTAATGATTGGTCAATTAGCGCCTAAGACTATATTTGCACGCTATTTTAAAATCGACTTAAAAAATGTCAAATTTAATTTATGTAGTGCCCCTTTTGGGACTAGTTGGGCTCTTGGTAATGTTTGTTAAGGCCCAGTGGGTAAAAAAACAAGATGCCGGAAATGAAAGAATGACAAAGCTTGCCGGCTATATTAAAGAAGGAGCTTTGGCTTTTTTAAAAGCAGAATACAAAATGCTTGCTGTATTTGTTGTTATAGCAGGTATTCTTTTAGGCGTAGTGTCAGCAATTGTTGATACCACTCATTGGTTTATTGTAATAGCCTTTGTGATTGGCGCTGTTTTTTCGGCCATTGCCGGAAACATTGGTATGCGCATAGCTACCGATGCCAATGTAAGAACTACACAAGCCGCTAGAAAAAGCCTAAAACAAGCTTTAAAGGTTTCATTTACGGCAGGTACTGTTATGGGACTTGGTGTTGCTGGTTTAGCTGTGTTTGGTTTAAGTACCATTTTTGCCATGCTTACCATGTCATGGATGACAGATGGATACAACTATGGCGACATGACAATGATACTTGAAGCATTGGCTGGTTTTTCTTTAGGAGCTGAGTCAATTGCATTATTTGCGCGTGTTGGTGGTGGTATCTACACAAAGGCAGCAGATGTTGGAGCTGATTTAGTTGGTAAAGTAGAAGCAGGTATTCCTGAAGACGATCCAAGGAACCCAGCTACAATTGCTGATAACGTTGGTGATAATGTTGGTGATGTTGCTGGTATGGGTGCTGACCTTTTTGGCTCTTACGTAGCCACTATGCTAGCAGCAATGGTTCTTGGAAACTATGTAATAAACGATCACACAGCCGGAGCAGGAATGGATGATGCATTTGGAGGCATTGGTCCAATTCTACTTCCGGTTCTAATAGCTGGTTTAGGTATAATCTTCTCTATTGTGGGCACCATGGTAGTGAGAATAAAAGATGAGAGTGCTAAAGAAAAAGAAGTTCAGGGTGCCTTTAACATTGGTAACTGGGGTTCAATAATTCTTACAGGTGTTGCCACATTTTTTGTAATTCAATGGATGTTGCCTGAGACTCTAAACATGACATTTTTTGGCGAAGACAATAAAGACGTGTCTTCAATGAATGTGTTTTTTGCTGTTTTGGTGGGCTTAGCAGTGGGTGGATTAATTAGCTACTTAACAGAGTACTACACCGCTATTGGTAAAAAACCAGTAAACACAATTGTACAAAACTCATCAACTGGGGCCGCTACAAACATTATTGCAGGTTTGGCTCAAGGTATGATGTCAACATTTCTTCCGGTAATACTTTTTGCTGCAGCCATTTGGGCGGCTTATGCATTTGCTGGTTTTTATGGTGTTGCAATTGCCGCATCAGCTATGATGGCCACTACTGCAATGCAATTGGCAATTGATGCTTTTGGTCCTATTGCCGATAATGCAGGTGGTATTGCCGAAATGAGCGAATTGCCAAGCGAAGTAAGAACAAGAACTGATATTTTAGATACCGTAGGTAATACAACTGCTGCCACAGGTAAAGGATTTGCCATTGCTTCGGCTGCACTTACTGCTCTTGCACTTTTTGCTGCTTACGTAACATTTACTGGTATTGATGGTATTAACATATTTAAAGCGCCTGTATTGGCAGCTTTATTTGTTGGTGCAATGATTCCAGTAGTTTTTTCAGCCTTAGCAATGAGTGCCGTTGGTAAAGCTGCCATGGCCATGGTAAAAGAAGTTAGACGACAGTTTAAAGAAATTCCGGGCATAATGGAAAGTAAAGCTGAGCCCGAATATGACAAATGTGTTGAAATTTCAACTGAAGCATCGTTAAAAGAAATGATGATACCTGGACTTTTAACTATTCTTACTCCAATTATAGTTGCATTTGCTACATCTTTATTAACCGGCAATTCATTATTGGCTGCCGAAGTATTAGGAGGTTATATGGCTGGTGTTACTGTTTCAGGTGTAATGTGGGCTATATTCCAAAATAATGCTGGTGGCGCATGGGATAATGCTAAAAAATCATT